>NZ_JBVYOF010000010.1:0-115981 GCF_056133985.1 Chryseobacterium sp. L12
TCGAACTCACGTTATTTATAACTCTAACTAACTCCTAATTCCTAACCCCTAACTCCTGACATCTCACCAAATAGACCCAAGTGAAACAGCTTCCTTTTTCTGAAACACCACCAAAAAACGCCGCTCAAAAAGATACAGCCCAAAACGGAAGAGAGATAAGGATAAAAGTTGAAACTTAAAATTTCAGGCAAATTTCTCAGAATTGTTTTTTTTATATATCTTTGCAAACTTAAATATTTAACCGGGACGAGTTCCCATAACAATCAAACATTATGTCAGTAAAAATCAGATTACAAAGACACGGTAAAAAAGGTAAGCCTTTCTTTCACATCGTGGTTGCAGATTCCAGAGCAAGAAGAGATGGTAGATTCATCGAAAAAATAGGAACTTACAACCCAGTTACTAACCCTGCTACTATTGACTTGAACGTTGATGCTGCTGTAAAGTGGTTAAACAACGGAGCTCAGCCAACTGATACGGCAAGAGCTATTCTTTCTTACAAAGGTGCTCTTTACAAGAAACACTTACAAGGTGGTGTTGCTAAAGGTGCTTTTGATGAAGCTGAAGCAGAGAAAAGATTCAATGCTTGGCTTGATGCGAAAGATGCAAAAGTACAAGGTAAAGTTGATGGTTTGGCAGCTTCTAAAGCTGATGCGAAAAAATCGGCTTTAGAAGCTGAGCAAAAAGTAAATGAAGCTAGAATTGCTGCTGCTGCACAGGCAGAAGCAGATGCAAAAGCTGCTGAAGAAGCTGCTAATGCTCCAGCTGAAGAGACTGCTGAAGGTGAAGCTCCGGCTGCTGAAGCAGAAGGAACTGAAGAAACTCAGGCTTAATCTTTTTAAGAAATACAAAAAAGGCACGATTATTTCGTGCCTTTTTTATTTTAAACTTTCAGATTCACAAAAAATTTGATCGTTTCTCTTATATTTGCAATATGAAAAAAGAAGACTGCTATTTACTAGGAAAAATAACCAGAAGACATGGTCTTGCCGGAAATGTAATCCTAAAACTTGATACAGATCAACCAGAAATTTATAATAAACTTGATTCTATTTTTATAGAAATCAATGGGTTGCTGGTTCCTTTTTTTATTGCTAAATCTTCCTGGAGCAAAAATGATGCGTTGAATATTGCTTTTAAAAACTCCACTGAAGCATTGGTAGACCAGTCTTTAGGAAAAAATGTCTACCTACCCTTATCTACCCTTCCAAAACTTACCGGAAAGCAATTTTATTATCATGAAATTATTGGCTTTGAAATTTTGGATGATGCCGGAAACAATTGTGGCGTGATAAGATCTGTAAACGATCAGACTGCTCAAAACTATTTTGTAACTAATCTGGATGGAAAGGAATTGGTAATCCCGATCATTAAGGACTGGATTCTTGAAGTGAACAGAGAAGAAAGATTCATCAAAATGCAGCTTCCGGAAGGTCTTATTGATGTTTTTTTGGCTCCTTCTAAAAAGGACGAATAATTCAGTAATCTAAAACCACATTCCAGTTAATAATTTTTGTTCTAAAGCCTCAATCTGACGATACATTTTATTAAAGAATATTTTACGGTCGCGGTTGCCGGAGGTATTCAGCGATTTTGAATTTTTGATCTGGTGTTCAAAATAATTATGAGTTTCCTTACAGGTTTTCTCGTCATTAATTAAGAGATAACCAAACATATTTGTTGGAATTGCAAAAAGTGACCGTTGCGGATGATGAAAAAAAATGTCATTGGACAGATGCATCAGCTCATTTTCGTACAACTGGAATTTTGGATTGTTTTCTATTTTGTCTTCGATATATCTTATAAGTTCTTTCAGCTCAAAAAGGATAACTTGTGCTTCGTTCGTTTTCAGATGTCCCGTTTCCGCATAGAATATAATCTGTTGTAAAATACTAGACACCGTCATATCATTCCATAATTCAACAATATTCTGTTCTTCATATTTTTTCTTTAACTCCTGTGTGTCCAATTCAAAATCAGGTGGCGAAAATTCCAGAAAAGGAATAAAAACCTGCTTCGCATTCAGCAGATTCATCCATACATAAATTTTAAAACGGGAAAGCATGGAATCTGAAAGTGTATAAAAAAACGGAATGTCTTTAGCAGAATAATAAATCGTCATCTCTTCGGAAAGAGGAAGACTTTCAAAAACATTCAGATTATTCTGAAAAAAAGACTTTAGATCTTCTGTTCGTTTTACAGCTGTTGTTCTTTTAACCAAAATATGATGATAAGAATTTTGAAACTGATCCAGAGAAATCTGGAAATATCTTGCAAGTTCCAAAGCTTCTTCAAGACTGAACTTAGCCTTCAAAGATGTTCTTCTGTGTGCCGCATCATAACTGATATTAAGAATATTCGCAATTTCATCATTAAGAGATTTGCCGCCTATTTTTCTTCTAATTTCTTTAAGTAAAAGCTCCTGAAACACAATTTGTGATTTTCACAAATTTAGGCATTTATTTTAATTTTTTATCGCATTCATTTTTGTGCTTTCTGCCAATAATTTTGACTTATAAAATTTTAAAATTCTGAACTATGAAAAACTTTTTTTTAATTCTACTTCTTGCACTGTTTTTTAATTCCTGTGTTTCTTTTGATCGCAAATTGATTAAAGATGATATGACAACACTTAAAAAAGAAAATGTTTCATTGATTAATGGAGAGTTTGAGTTTAAAGGATATGAGCACATTAATGCAGGAAACCAGAAATCTGACAGACTGCGAACTGTTGCGGAAATGCTTAATATAAAAAATCCCAATATTTCAGAATCTGATAAAGTATCTGTAAAAGCTGTTTCAAATTTAAAGGATAAAAGCTATGAAGTACAATTCAGGATCTTAAAAAATGACTCACTCAAATATTCATTTAAATATGACGCAAAACTTAAGAAAGGAGTATTGGTATTAAAGAATCATACTGTAAAATGTCACGGAATCCCTTATTTGCTGGGCGGTTGTCTGGGATTTAAATCACGAATAGGACTTACCGGTAAGAACGATTTATTTATACAGGATTATTATAATAACGACGGAGCCTTTCTCTTAATTATGGGATCGGGATATAGCATCAATTATGTAGAAAAATATAAAAGAATCCAATAATGTTATTTTTTAAATAAAATATAAAACATGAAAAATATACCTTATATTCTCATTGCCACACGTTTCATTTTAGCCCCTGTTATACTCTTATTAGCTTATTTCCAGAGTGAAGATTCCCAATTTTTAATTTTAGCTTTAATGTACTTCGGCTTATTAACTGATATCTTTGATGGAATTATAGCCCGAAAAATTGGTGTTTCATCCGAAAAATTAAGAAGACTCGACAGTCAGGTAGATTTGTTTTTCTGGCTATCATTAGGTTTTGCAGCCTATTTCCTTAATCCGGAAATAATAAAAAACGAATGGAAAGGAATTGCTTTAATTTTCTTTATGGAAGCACTTTGTTATATCATAAGCTGGATAAAATTCGGAAAGGAAACCTGCACTCACGCATGGCTTTCAAAGTTATGGGGATTGAGTTTACTTTTAGCAATAACATATTTAATAGGGATGCAAAAAGCCGGCTGGACTTTCACCTTAACAATAATTCTGGGATTTATCTCTCACCTTGATGTTATTCTGATTATTTTAATTCTTCCAAAATGGCAATATGATGTTCCCAGCTCTTATCATGCATGGAAAATCAGGAAAGGAAAAGAGAGAAAGAAGTCTATCTTCTTCAACTGATTCATATTGAGAGCATAGTTTTTTCATCAAATAATGGATAAATAAATTGAATTAAAACAGCCTAATCCTCAAATTGCGCTGTTTTTTTGTAACTTTGCGCACATTAATTTTTAGACAAAAAATTTTATCATCAACAAATGAAAAAGCAGACAATTAAGGAAATCCTGCAGGATTACAAAAAAGTATTACATCATGACATTACGGTTTACGGCTGGGTAAGAGCTTTCCGTTCTAATCGCTTTATTGCGCTAAATGATGGTTCTACAATTAATAATTTGCAAATTGTTGTTGATTTTGAAAATTTCGATGAAGAAATAATTTCTAAAATCAGTACAGCAGCTTCTCTCAAAATTGTTGGTGAAGTTGTTGAGAGCCAGGGAGCGGGACAAACCGTAGAGATTCTGGCGAAAAAAATTACCATTTTAGGAGATAATTTTACCGAAGAAAGAGATAAAACAATTCTTCAGCCTAAAAAACACTCATTGGAAACTTTGAGAGAGCAGGCGCATTTAAGATTCAGAACCAATTTATTCGGAGCTGTTTTCAGAGTACGTCATGCGGTGAGTTTTGCCGTTCATTCTTTCTTCAACCAAAACCAGTTTTTCTACATCAACACACCAGTTATTACAGGAGCCGATGCGGAAGGAGCCGGAGAAATGTTTGGAGTGACCAACTTTGATCTAAATAATATTCCGAGAGATGAGCAGGGAGATATTGATTTTTCTCAGGACTTTTTCGGAAGAAAAACCAATTTGACGGTTTCCGGACAGCTTGAAGGAGAAACAGCAGCAATGGGATTGGGAAGAATTTATACTTTCGGACCGACATTCCGTGCAGAAAATTCAAACACAACACGTCACTTAGCAGAGTTCTGGATGATTGAGCCTGAAGTGGCTTTCAATAATCTGGAAGATAACATTGATCTTGCAGAAGATTTCTTAAAATATGTAATTCAATATGTTCTGGATCACTGCAAAGATGACCTGGATTTCCTAGACAAGCGTTTCGCAGAAGAACAAAAATCTAAACCTGAAAAAGAGAGAGCAAAAGAAGGTCTGATTGAAAAGCTTGAAAATGTAGTTTCTAAAAGATTCAAAAGAGTTTCTTACACAGAAGCTATTGAGATCTTAATGAACTCAAAGGAGAATAAAAAAGGAAAATTCCAGTTTCCGGTTGAAAATTGGGGAACCGACCTTCAGTCTGAGCATGAAAGATATCTGGTTGAGAAACATTTTGAAAGCCCGGTAGTATTATTTGATTATCCGAAAGAAATCAAAGCATTCTACATGAAACTGAACGACGACAATAAAACGGTTGCTGCAATGGATGTACTTTTCCCGGGAATTGGTGAAATCATCGGTGGTTCCGAAAGAGAAGCAAGATTAGATGTTCTAAAAACAAAAATGGCAGAAATGCACGTTGATGAGCATGAATTGTGGTGGTATTTAGATACCAGAAAATTCGGTTCTGTACCGCATGCCGGATTTGGATTAGGATTAGAAAGACTAGTTCTTTTCGTAACGGGAATGACGAACATCAGAGACGTAATTCCGTTCCCAAGAACACCAAAAAACGCTGAATTTTAATTTTAAAAATATACAATGTCTCTGAAATTCCAGAGACATTTTTATTTGCTGATTATTGAAATTAAATTAATTTTACTTTTTATTGTTAAATAAATTCAAACTTTGCTGGATAATTATAATTAAATTTTTACCAAATATTTAATGATCGGATTATTCAGCACTTGACCTATCGAAAGAATGACCAAAAACGAAACCTTCAGAAACTGGATTGATCAGTATTCGGCTCCTTTACTGAAACGTGCCGTTTTTCTACTTTCAGACAAAACAGAGGCAGAAGACATTGTACAGGAAGTTTTTGTTGCTGCCTTTCATTCTTATGAATCTTTTGAAGGCAAAAGCAAGCCTTTAACGTGGCTTATGGCAATTCTGCAAAGAAAAGTTTCTGATTTTTATCGAAAAAAATACAAATCTGAACCTCATATCAGTTTTGATCATTATTTCGATGAAACAGGCTCCTGGAGAAATGACGATGTATTGGCAGATTGGAATATTTCAGATAAAGAAAACGAGCTGCTAAATGATTCTGATTTTAATCAAATATTTGATAGTTGTATAGAAAATTTACCGGAAAGATGGAAAATTCCCGTAAAATTGTATTAT
The DNA here is from genome assembly GCF_056133985.1 of Chryseobacterium sp. L12. Classification (NCBI taxonomy): domain Bacteria; kingdom Pseudomonadati; phylum Bacteroidota; class Flavobacteriia; order Flavobacteriales; family Weeksellaceae; genus Chryseobacterium; species Chryseobacterium sp. L12. The sequence goes on from NZ_JBVYOF010000010.1 coordinate 5,919, forward strand.
CTTCAAGAAAAAAAAGGAGAAGAAGTCTGTCAGGAATTAAAACTTTCTGCGACTAATCTTTGGAAGATTCTACAAAGAAGCAGGCTACAGCTAAGAGAGTGTTTGGAACTCAATTGGTTTTTGTCTACATAAATGAACTGAAAATGCTAAAAAAACTAATTCATAAACTCTTTCTACCATGCAGCACCGCTACCCTGCTTATGGAAAAAAGTATTGCAAAAACCATCTCTTCCAAAGAACAAAAACAGCTCAATATTCATCTGAAAATATGCAGATGGTGCAGATCTTATCAGGAAAAATTAAAAATCCTGGATGATATTTTAAAAAGAAAAATTCAGTCTGAAAACTCAACTGATTCAGTTGACATTCAGAATTTTAAAGAAAAAACGATGAAAAAACTGAAAATATAGAAAAAAAACTGTCAGGATTTTATTCTTGTTCCGACTATACTTTTAAAAATAAAAGTATTCATTTAAAAACTAAAAAAAATGAGCGGAACAACATCAGTTAAAAACAAAACGTACCAAACAGGCTACACTATTTCCTTATTAGGAGCTTCTTTAATCTTGCTGTGGATAGGGCTTTTTAAATTCACTCCTACAGAAGCCAACGCAATAAAACCCTTATTGGAAAACCATTTCCTTACTTTTTTCGTTTATGATTATATAAATGTTCAATCGGTATCAAATGCTATCGGAACGATAGAAATTATCATTGCAATTGTATTAATGTTTAGTGCGAAATTTGCAGTGCTGAAAAGGTTTGCAGGAATCGGAATGATTGCAGTGTTCACCGTAACACTAAGCTATCTCTTCACAACTCCCGGAATATGGAAAGTTGTTGACGGATTTCCTGTTACAGATTTTTTCATTCTGAAAGATTTGATGCTCTTGGGATTTGGATTAATGATTTTAAATGATAAATAATGAATTTAAATAATAAGAGAAAAATGAAAAGTATATTAATGTTATTCGGATTAAGCTTCGGAATAGCTGTGTTTGCAGGAGGTTGTGGAGATGCAAAACCAAAATCCACAGAAAATAAAAAAGAAAATAACACCATTATGAACAGTAAAAACTTAAAAGAAATCTATTTTGCAGGAGGATGTTTTTGGGGAACCGAGCATTTTTTTCAACAAGTTCGAGGAGTGGTAAAAACTGAAGTAGGATATGCCAACGGAAATACTAAAAATCCTACTTATGAAGAAGTCGTAAGCCACACTACGGGTTTTGCCGAAACGGTAAAGGTACTTTATGATCCTGAGCAGGTAGATCTTAAACTTTTAATTGATCTGTATTTTAAAACTATTGATCCTACAAGTATAGACAAACAGGGAAATGACAGAGGAAACCAGTACCGGACAGGAATTTACTCAACAGACAAAGAGACTGAAGCGATTGTGAAAACTGAAGTGGAAAAACTAGCCAAAAACTACAGCAAACCTGTAGTGGTGGAAACTATTCCTTTGAAAAATTTCTATAAAGCAGAAGATTATCATCAGGATTATCTTGACAAAAATCCGGGAGGATACTGCCATATTGAGCCGGGTCTTTTTGAAATGGCAAGAAATGCAAACCCACTGCCTAAAAAAGAGGTAAAATACCAAAAGCAAGATAAGAAAGTTTTGAAAGAAAAATTGACTGCCGAACAATATAATGTAACGCAGGAAAACGGAACTGAAAAACCATTTCAAAATGAGTATTGGGACGAAACAAGAGAAGGAATTTATGTAGATATTACCACCGGAGAGCCTTTGTTTATCTCAACCGATAAATTTGAATCAGGCTGTGGATGGCCAAGTTTTTCTAAGCCTATTACCAAAAAGCTGATTGATGAAAAATTAGACCGTTCTCACGGAATGACCAGAGTTGAAGTAAGAAGCAAAACAGGAGATGCACATTTGGGACATGTATTTAACGATGGTCCTGCAGATAAAGGCGGACTTCGCTACTGCATCAATTCAGCGTCGCTGAAATTTATTCCGAAAGCAGAAATGGAACAGAAAGGATACGGAGAGTATATTTCGCTTTTAGACAAAAAATAATAGAGCTAAGATATTTAAAAAATTCGGCGCGCCTCTGCGAGGCGCGCCGAATTTTATTTTGTTCGCGGAAAAATTATTTCTCTTTTGATCTGTGTAAAACCTCATCTACCATTCCAAACTCTTTCGCCTCGGAAGAAGTCATCCAATAATCTCTGTCAGATGCTTTCTCTACCCATTCGTACGTCTGTCCGGAATGTTCAGAAATAATATCGTACAATTCTTTTTTTAGCTTAAGCATTTCTCTCAGATTAATTTCCATATCCGAAGCTACACCTTGTGCACCGCCGCTTGGCTGGTGAATCATCACTCTGGAATGCTTCAAAGCAGAACGTTTTCCTTTCTCACCGGCAACCAAAAGAACCGCTCCCATAGAAGCTGCCATTCCGGTACAGATGGTTGCAACATCAGGCTTAATGATCTGCATGGTATCATAAATTCCCAAACCGGCGTAAACACTTCCGCCCGGAGAATTGATGTAAATCTGAATATCTTTATTAGGATCAGAACTTTCCAGGAATAATAACTGCGCTGTTACAATATTCGCAACCTGATCATCTATTCCTGTTCCAAGGAAAATAATTCTGTCCATCATCAATCTGGAAAAAACGTCCATCTGCGCTACGTTCATTCTTCTTTCCTCCATAATGTAAGGTGTAAGATTGGTAGGATTGAATGCTCCCATATATTGATCGGTTACCAAACCGTTGTTTCCCAAATGTTTTACTGAGAAATCTCTGAATTCTTTTTTAATGTCCATATCTATTGGTATAATTTCTTAAAATTTACTGATACCTAAATTACAATTTTTATTCCTAAAATTTTATAGGACTTTTTGTCACAGGCGACCATCCTAACTTATCAATAATATGTTTAGAAAATTCTGTAAGCATCATGATTTTTTTAATGTTCTCAAAATATTTCTGCTGATCTGTATCACGGTACTGTTCCAATTCCTGTGTCATTTTTTTAATTATAAAATGAATATAGTAATATTTATGAATCAGAATATCAGCTTCTACTTCAGTAGAAATAAAATCACCGATATTTGGCGGAAAAATATTCCGGGTTGTCCAGTCACTCAGCTCATTTGGAATCATAAGAGCATCTGCAACCTTATGAGTAATATTTTCATCCATCATTTTAAGGAAAAAATTACCTGAACGCAGTTCTTCATTTTCAATTCCTTCTTTGATGGACTCAATAATTTTTTGGTTGATTTCTATTTGAAATTCATAGTTTTCCTCTTCAAAATGATGGAGAATTTCTTCAATCACCGTAATCTCGTACTCTTGTTTTTCTTCATTGGTGCGTTGCAGGACAACATCCCCAAACATCATCATCAGATTAATAAGTTTATTTTCCTGATGAAAAATATTAAACTGAACAGAATCAACTTCCAGCTCAGGCTTGGGAACAATTTCAAGCTTGGCAGGTTTTTGCTCTTTCTGCTGAACTCTTTGGTTTTGATTCTCGGTAACTTGCCGCTGCACATCCAGCTCGTTGAATAGACTCTGCTCAGACAGACCAAACTTGCTGGAAACTTCTTTTAAATAAATTTCTTTCTTTAAAGCATTCTGTACAAAAGAAACAGATTTTACGATATTTCTTATTGCTTCCGCTTTTTTGATCGGATCATTTCCAGCATCTTTCAGAAGAATTTCAGCTTTAAAATCTATAAAATCTGTAGCTTCGTTTTCGATAAATTTTTCCACATAATCCTGCGGATGTTTTCGGGCAAAAGAATCCGGATCATCGCCTTCAGGAAAAAGCAAAACACGAATATTCATTCCCTCTGCCAAAAGCATATCAATACTTCTGAAACTCGCTTTAATTCCTGCATTGTCCCCATCAAAAAGGATGGTGACATTTTCTGTCAGTCTTTTGATCAGCTTAATCTGTTCCGTCGTGAGAGAAGTTCCTGAACTCGCCACTACATTTTCAATTCCTGAAAGATGCAGAGAAATCACATCCATATATCCTTCCACCAAAAGGCAGACATCTTTTCTGGAAATCGCCTGTTTACTTTGGTTTAAACCATACAGAACATTAGATTTGTGATAAATTTCTGTTTCGGGCGAGTTGAGATATTTGGCAGTTTTTACATTGCTTTTTAAAATTCTGGCTCCAAAGCCTAAAACTCTCCCAGAAAAACTGTGAATCGGAAAAATCACTCTTTCCCTAAAACGGTCGATACCGCCGGGAGAATTTTCAGGAAAAATAGAAAGTCCGGATTTCTCCAGAACCTCTTTGGCATATCCTTTTTCGAGTGCAAATTCGGTAAAAGCATTCTTTTTTTCGGGAGAATATCCGAGCTGGAATTTTTTGATGATGTCGTCTTTCAGTTCCCGTTCTCTGAAATAAGACAAACCAATTGATCTTCCTTCTTCATTTTCCCAAAGAATATTCTGGAAAAACTCGTTGGCAACTTCATGAATTTTGTAGAGTAAATCTCTTTCCGACTGCGCTATTTTGGCTTCTTCAGAAAATTCCCGTTTGTCTTCTTCAATTTCAATTCCGTATTTTTTAGCTGCATGGCGAAGCGCTTCCGGATAAGTAAAATTTTCGATTTCCATTAGAAATGAAATCGCCGTTCCTCCTTTTCCTGTTGAGAAATCTTTCCAGATCTGTTTGCTGGGAGAAACGATAAAACTGGGTGATTTTTCATCATGAAACGGACTCAGCCCTTTAAAGTTGGATCCTGCTCTTTTCAGCTGCACATATTCACCAACAATCTCTTCTACCCTGATTGTGGAAAATATTTTATCTATCGTCTGCTTGGAGATCATAACCGCAAAAGTAGTGAAAATAGGAATTAAAGTAACAAATATGACAGTTTTGTTATAATTTTGCAACAAATAAAATCAATGAATTTCAGCATAAAAAACATCAACGACTGGCAAAAGGTCACAGATGCAATTTTACCTGAGCTGCAGCATAATATTCTTTTGTTAAAGGGGAATTTAGGAGCCGGAAAAACAACTTTTACCCAGTTTTTACTTAAAAATCTGGGGAGTACAGATGAAGTAAGCTCACCTACCTACTCTATCGTCAATGAATACAGTTCTCCGAAAGGAAAGATTTTTCATTTTGATTTATACCGTCTCAAAAATATTGATGAAGTTTATGACATTGGAATTGAAGAATATCTGGATAATTCTTTTTTGTGCATCATAGAATGGCCCGAAGTATACGAGGATGAACTTTACGGTCTGAAGTTTCACTCAATGAGCATACAGAATACCGGCGAAAGCAGAGAAATCACATTCGATTAAAAATTATATCTTTGCTGAACAAAATGGTAAGTCATAATTGAATAAAAATGAGTACTACAAATATTTTTACGCCTTTTTCAGAAGAAGAACTGATGCCGAAAGAGGAAAAGCTGGAAGTAATCAAAAAGGGCAAACAATTCAGTATCGGAATTCCAAAAGAAACGTGTCTCAACGAAAGGAGAACATGTATAACTCCCGATGCAGTGCAGGTTCTTATAGAACATGGCCACGAAATCATTGTAGAATCAGGCGCAGGACAAGGCTCATTTTTTACAGATTTACAATACTCAGAGTCAGGTGCCAAAATTACTCAGGATCCCAAAGAAGCATTTTCACAGGACCTTGTTCTTAAAGTAAATCCTCCTACTGAAGAGGAAATAGAATATCTGAAACCCAGTTCGTATCTTGTTTCTGCACTTCAGATCAATCTCCGTGACAAAGATTATTTCATGAAGCTTGCCGAGAAAAAAATCAATGCTATTGCTTTTGAATTTATTGCGGATGAATACAAACAGCTTGCTTTGGTAAGATTAATCGGAGAAATTGCAGGAAGCGTTTCTATTCTTTATGCATCAGAACTATTAGCTTTATCCAACGGATTGATGCTTGGCGGAATCACCGGTGTAAGACCAACCGAAGTTGTGATTCTGGGAGCCGGCATTGTCGGCGAATTTGCAACCAAAGCAGCCATCGGATTGGGAGCCAGCGTAAAAGTTTTTGATAATTCACTTTCCAAACTCAGAAGATTACATACTTTGGTAGACAGCCGGGTTCCGACTTCTATTATTGATCCTAAAGAACTCAGCAAAAGCATCCGAAGAGCTGATGTAGTAATCGGAGCTTTACCAAGACTCAACATGCAGCCTATCGTCACAGAAGAAATGGTGATGAAGATGAAAAAAGGCAGCGTAATTATTGATATTGTTATTGACAACGGTAAAGCGATAGAAACTTCCGAACTTACTACGATGGAAGATCCTTACATCATCAAGCACGGTGTTATCCACTGCGGACTTCCGAATCTTACTTCTAAAATGCCAAGAACTACAACCAAAGCGATTTCAAATTTCTTTTTATCATATATCCTGAATTATGACGAAGAAGGAGGTTTTGAAAATATGCTTTTACGAAAAAATGAAATGAAGCAAAGTCTTTATATGTACAAAGGCAGACATACTAAAAAAGTAATCTGCGACCGCTTTGGACTTACTTATCATGACATCAATCTTTTAATTTTCTAATGAAAAAGCTAAAATTCTTTATGATTGGTCTTGTTCCGGGGCTGATTATTGTTTTTTTCGTACTTAATAAAAAAGGTGTAAGCTGCAGCGGATATCTTCCTAACAGCCGTGTTATTGCCGAAACACTTTCTAAAGACTTTGAATATTCTGATCAGTTTAAATCTGAAATGAATGCTTTGAAAATAGATGAAAAGTTTTTGAAAGACAGCATCATCACGAACGGAAAAATTGATTTTGACCGCAGTAATGCCCAAAAGAAGCCATGTCCGGATTATCTTCTGTCTTATCCTGAAAAAAAACCTTCTTTTGAAATTACATTTGAAAAATGTGAAGAAAAGGCGGTTTTACTTTCCCTTAAAAAACTGAAATAACTTGAATTAAATCATTAACATGGTTAATCTCTATGCTAAATATTGGGAATTAAGTGTGGTTTTAAAATGACAAACAGTAAGTTTAAATTTTCTTTTACAGGATTGAAGTTATACAACCCTGTTCTGATCAGTTTAAAATAAAATTTATTCCGAGATCTTAATTCGGTAAATATCTGATGTATTTCTTTTAATCGACTTAACAAAAAAGCCACCTTCTTCGGGAATAACTTCCTTGAAATCAAAACTTTTACAATCCTTAGGTAAGCCTGAAAAAACCAATGTAAACCAGAAGTCTCTCATAAAAGGAACGGGAGTCCAGCTGGGATAAATGCTGATATTTTCTGCATGAATAAGCTTGCTTCTGTGTCCGGAAGTCTCATCAATAAGATAAGTGGTATTCCAAATTCTGATAAGATTTCCCCAAAAGGGAGATGCGGGAAAGCAACAGTGTACAATGACCTGTTTCTCCTCCTCTATTTTTGTCTGGAGAGATTCCAGCAGTTCTCTCGCAATAATTGGTTTTGTGATAACTTCTTCCATAGCAATGGGCAGTGAGTAATAATGTAGTATCACAAAATTACTCATTTTTTAAAACTACATCTTTACTCATCTTAGTATTTTAATTCTAATTTTTCCTTACTGTAGCTATCATTTGATTTGTCAACTCACTATTCTCGGAGAATTTTGTCCATAAAAAAATCATTTCAAATGCCAATATATATCAAATTTATATTTGTTTAACTTAACCGAAAATTCATAGTAAGGACTTCAAAGCATTTTTCTAAAAAGAATTGAAACAAAATTTTGCTGAATTCAAAAAGATGATGACAAACTATGCGACCAACTTAAAGAGTAGAAATTTAGTACACTATTCCTTTTGCTTTTTCATTCTATATTCATAGCCCCAATCAGCCATTGATTGCATGATAGGTGATAAGGTAAGTCCAAATTCAGTCAAAGTGTATTCTACTCTTGGAGGAATTTCTGCATAGATTTTTCGGTTAATAATTCCATCATCTTCTAACTCTCTCAGTTGAGAAGTGAGCATTGATTGGGTTATTCCTTTTACACTTCGCCTCAATTCTCCAAATCTTGCAGGAGAGGTATGATAAATAGCATTAATTAATATTGCTTTCCATTTTCCACCCAAAACTTTCATTGTTGCTGTTACGGGACAAGACTTTTCATCAAAAATGATTTTTTTTTCTGACTTATCTTCCTTGTTTTCAGCAATAGTACTGTTTTTCATACTTACACGTTTTATATGTCCTACTTTTTTTATTTAACTTAACTATGCATATTTGCAATACAAAAATAAATAAAACTAAACAAAATAGAAAATCAATTACTTCATTTCAATTCTTTTTATCATGACTAACAACTCTCACATCCGCCCTCTTGAAATTCTGCGCTTAGACAGCAGCTCGCGTTATGCCGATTCAGTGTCCCGACATCTGACCGACCACTTAGTCACTCGCTTGTTGCGGGAATATCCTGAGGCCAACGTTACGACCCGAGATTTAGCGGCAGGCTTACCACTCCCAAATGAGGCTTTTGTTGATGGAAGTCTGTATTCCATGCAAAACCCAACTTCAGTCATGCAGGAGGCTATGCAGATTTCTAACGAGATGGTTGCCGAACTTATTACCGCAGACGTAGTGGTGCTTGGCATGCCACTCTACAACTGGACTGTTCCTTCTACTTTTAAATCATACATCGACCATGTCAGCCGTCTCAATACGACCTTTGAATACGTAGACGGTGTTTCGCAAGGTCTACTCCGAGCCCGCAGCGTTTACATCCTGTTTACCAGCGGCGGTACTGGCATAGGCAGCGAAAAGGATTTCGCAACTCCGTATGCAAAGTATTTATGGCAGACATTGGGTATTCAACACGTCCAAATTATTGATGCTTCCGGACTTTTGTTTAATCCTGAAGAGAAAATACGCAATGCCAAGACCCAGATTGATCAGTTGGTGTTACCTGTATTTGAGTGATTTGTCAGCGAATTAAATCCTAAAAGGCATTTTCTTCCTAGAAACCCCATCATTTTCGTGCAAACTTTTAAAAGACTCCGCCGAAACACATAGACAATGCAGAACAGTTAAACTATAAGTAAACTTTACTAATTCTTAACAAACTAAAAAAATAAAAACAAATAAAATTTATAAAAATGGTCAATACTCTAAATTGGTTTGAAATCCCTGCAATAGATTTCGCTAGAGCAAAAACATTTTATGCTACAGTGTTAGATGCTCAAATTCATGAAGACCCTAATATGCAATATGCATATTTACCGTCTGATCCACAGAAAGGCGGATTTGGCGGAGCAATTGCTATCGGTGAGAACTTCGTTCCTTCAATGACTGGCACAACCGTATACTTAGATGGGGGAAACGACCTTTCGATTCCGTTAAGCAGAGTAGAAAGTGCTGGTGGCACAATTATTCTTCCGAAAACTAATATTGGTGAAAACAGAGGTTTTATTGCGCTTTTTATTGATACAGAAGGAAACAAAGTTGGATTCCATTCAATAGGATAAAACAGAATTCTCACTCATCTTTGTAATATAGCTGATAGAAGTGTTGTTCATTGATACTTTTATCAGCTTTGTGCTATATCCATAAAGACATTACTAAACATCAACAACAATATCGACAGACAAAACAATAGCACCAAAGGTTTTGTGGCAGTTAAAATACATTTATAGCACGAAGTTTAGCCCCAATAAAAAACATCAGCAATAATTTACTGATGTTTTTATTAAATTAAGCTAAAAGCTACTCTTGCAAACGATCTTTTAAACCGTGGTCTTCGCTTTCCAGCCAAGAGGTTTTATAAGATGGATCTTCAACTTTCAATGCTTCCTCAGTAATTTTTAATGGTTTGAAAGGATCTACCATTACGGCATATTCTTCGGTAAATTTCTTTCCGATACTTCTTTCCATTGCTCCCGGATGCGGTCCGTGAACAATTCCTCCAGGATGAAGCGTAAAATCCATCAGATCAATATGATTCCGGCTCATAAAATCACCCTCGGTATAAAACAAAACCTCATCAGAATCAATATTTGAGTGATTATAAGGCGCAGGAATTGCCTGCGGATGATAATCGTACATTCTTGCACAGAACGAACAAACTACATAATTGTGTCCTTCAAAATTCTGATGAACCGGAGGCGGCTGATGAATTCTTCCTGTTATCGGTTCAAAATTTTTAATATTGAATTTATACGGATAAAAGTATCCATCCCAGCCTACGACATCAAACGGATGTGTTGCATAGATGAAATCTGTAATCTGATTTTCTTTTTTAACCTTAATCAAAAATTCACCTTTTTCATCTTTTGGTTCAACAAATGTAGGTGCAATAATGTCTCTTTCGCAAAAAGGCGAATGTTCCAGCAGCTGACCAAACTCGTTTCTGTACCTTTTCGGGGTATAAATCGGAGAATGACTTTCCAGAACAAACAATACTGTATCATCAGAATTCAGCTCAACCTGATAAATCGTTCCTCTCGGGATAATCAGGTAATCACCTACAGAAAATTCCAGATTTCCGACAAAAGTTTTCAGAATTCCTGCTCCTTGATGTACAAACAAAAGCTCATCGCATTCTGCGTTTTTATAGAAATAATCCATTGACTTTCCCGGTTTTGACAGTCCCATCTTCAGGTCGTTGTTGACCATCAGAAATTTACGGCTGTCCAAAAAGTCGTCTTCAGGAGTTACATTCATTCCCTTAAACATCCTTGGAGTTACATTCTTCTCAATTGCAATTTTCGGAGCAACATCTTTTGCTTCCCCAATTGATTTGATCTGGGTGGGACGGTGAATATGGTATAAAAGGGAAGAAATTCCGTGAAAACCTTCCGTTCCGAAAAGCTGTTCGTAATAGAATTTGTCTTCTGGTGATTTGAAAATGGTATGTCTTTTTTGAGGGATATTTCCCGACTGATGGTATCTCATTTTACTTGCTATATGTGATTCTCAAATTTAACATTTTTAAATGAAATGAATGAAAACAATTTAAATCACATTTTTTAAGCATCAATTTCTGTAAAATTAATTTTGACAATATTTAGTTTTTATATTCTAAAAATAATTGTTAGCTTTGTCTAACAATTTTAATTTTATGAGGCAAATATTATTTCCATTTATGTTTTTGTCTTTATTTTGTTTCTCTCAGGAAACAGATAGCTTAGCTGCTCAACAATTAAAAAAAACAGATTCGGCTGCAATTCCTAAAAAGAAAGAGCTACATACTAAAGACATTGATGATGTTGTCATTACGGGAACAATAAAACCTGTCAGTAAATCAAAAAGTCCTGTTGCGGTAGAAATTTATTCCCAAAAATTCTTTCAGAAAAATCCGACTCCTAATATTTTCGAAGCCATCTCAATGGTAAATGGTGTGCAGCCACAGCTGAATTGTTCGGTCTGTAGTACTGGAGACATCCACATCAATGGACTCGAAGGACCTTACACGATGATATTAATTGACGGAATGCCCATTGTAAGCTCACTTTCCACCGTTTATGGTTTAAGCGGAATTCCAAACAGTTTAATAGACAGAGTTGAAGTTGTGAAAGGTCCGGCTTCATCTATTTACGGCTCCGAAGCAATGGGCGGAGTCATCAATATCATCACTAAAAATGCTTTGACAGCACCCAAATTAAGCATTGATATAATGACTACAAGCTGGGCAGAAAATAATCTTGATCTGTCTACTAAATTTAATTTGGGTAAAAATACAGCTTCATTACTAAGTCTGAATTATTTTAATTTCACCAAAAGATTTGACGAAAACAATGACAACTTTACAGACGGAGCTTTGCAAAACAGAATTTCGGTTTTTAACAAATGGAATTTTAGAAGAAAAGAAAACCGACAGGCAAGCTTTGCGCTGAGATACTTATATGAAGACCGTTTTGGAGGAGAAATGCAGTGGAACAAATCTTACCGCGGCAGTGACCAAATCTATGGAGAAAGCATTTACACAAATCGTTTTGAAGCTTTTGGTATTTACCAGCTTCCCTTTAAAGAAAATATTATGACGCAGTTTTCATATAATTTTCATGATCAGAATTCATTTTATGGGAACAACTCCTATCTCGCTACACAAAAAACAGCTTTCATTCAGACTTATTGGGATAAAAAAATACAAAATCATGATTTTATTGTGGGACTGACCTACAAAAAAACTTTTTATGATGACAATACACCCGGAACTTTATCTTCGGACGGACTAAATAATGAACCGATGAATTCACCAATTTTTGGCGCTTTCATTCAGGATCAGTGGGAAATCAATGAAAAAAATACGTTGCTTCTCGGGTATAGATTTGATTATGACAAAATACATCAGAGTGTACATTCACCAAGGTTTGCCTGGAAACTTTCACCCAATCCTTTTCATACATTGAGATTTAATTTCGGAACGGGTTTCCGGGTAGTTAACCTGTTTACCGAAGACCATGCTGCTTTGACGGGTTCCAGACAGGTAATAATTCAGTCTGATCTTCAGCCGGAACGATCAGTAAACGGAAATTTGAATTACATGTGGAAAATTCCTGCCGGAAATCAGCTGATCAATCTTGATGCATCGGCTTTTTATACCTATTTCAGCAATAAAATTGTGGGTGATTTTGACTCAGATCCTGAAAAGATTATCTATGACAATCTCAATGGCTACGGTATTTCGAAAGGCGTTTCTCTAAATGCAGATTTTGCCCTGAACTTTCCTTTGAGCATTAATCTGGGAATAACGTATCTTGATGTTTACCAAAAATTTGATGATGAAAGGCAAAAATCGCAGCAGCTTCATGCACCAAAATGGAGCGGAACTTACAGCTTAACGTATAAATTTAAAAATAATCTGACTGTAGATTTTACGGGACAATTGTATGGTCCTATGAGACTGCCGATTTTAGAAAATGATTACAGACCGGAATATTCTCCGTGGTATTCTTTAGCAAATATTCAGGTTTCAAAAAGTTTCAGATCTGGGTTTGAAGTGTATTGCGGAATTAAAAACTTATTCAATTTCACCCCAAAAGACCCTATTATCAGACCGTTTGATCCATTTGACAATCAGATAAACGATCCAATAAACAACCCGAACCGATATACATTTGATACAACTTACGGATTTGCGCCGATGCAGAGAATCAGAGGTTTTTTAGGCGTCAAATATAATTTGAAATAAGTTTTTAATGTAAAGATTCAATTTTGCAGCAAAGAAACTTCAATAACTAAAGTAATTGAGTTTTATTAAAGTTAAAAATATTGCTTTAAATAAGGTATGAAATTAAATATCAGTCAACATGAAATTATCACTCATTATAATGATAACCATTTCAGGATTTTATTTTTCACAGCTAAAAAAACATTCTTTTTCGGAGGTAGAGACTCTTCAAAAGAATAATCCCAAACCTGTAATTATTCACATTTATACCGACTGGTGCTCGGTTTGCAAAATTGAATCATTCAAACTCAATAAGGATAAAGAATTAACTCAGTTTATTAATGATCACTTTTACTTCATCAATTTTGAAGCAGAAAAAACAAAAGAAACAATCAGTTTTCAAGGAAAAGAATTTACATATTTACCCAATGGAAATTCAGGAATTCACGAGCTTGCCATGGCTTTAGCTAAAAACAAAAATCAGCCTGTTTACCCTTTGTGGATTATATTAGATAAAAATCAGAAACTTATTGATTACCATGAAGGATTGCTTACCCCTAAAAATATGGCAGAAAAACTGAAAAAGATTCTGTTACCTTAATTCATAAATTTTGATCCATTTGAATAATGATTCTGAACAATATTCAACTAATTTATTTTAAAAGCACAGCAATAATTGCTACAATTGCGGGCAGCGCCTGAACAAAGAATATCTTTTTTGTCGCAGAAACAGCACCATAAATTCCGGCTACCGCAACACATGCCAAGAAAAATAATGCAATGTTGGTTTGCCATTTCGGATCTTCAATAAAAAATGACCAGATCAATCCGGCAGCCAAAAAACCGTTATACAAACCCTGATTTGCTGCTAAACCTTTTGTTGGTTTAAACAATTCTGCCGGTAACGCTTTTTTAAAAACTTCCTTTCCTTTAGTTTCCCATGCAAACATTTCCATCCAGAGAATATAAAGATGTTCTGCAGCTACAACTGCAATCAGAATTTGGGCGACGATTTCCATTGTTGAGTGTTTTTGAACTGTAAAGCTAAAGAAATAAAATAAATCCGTTTCAAAAAATTTAGAACTTATTATTCAGTTTAAATATGAACCTATTCCTACAGAACAGAAGTAAAAATAGCTTTTCAAAAACTGAAAAGCTATTCCCTAATATAAAATTTAACTGATTTAAAATTATCTTACAGGAACACTGCTGAAATTGAGTGTTACTTTGATATTCATGTCTGAAGAAGTCTGATTCTTCAATTCATAAACCGTTCTTACAGAAAGTCCGGAACTCTTTACAATGCTGTCTAAAAATCCTGTTTCGCTGTTAAGATCTAAGTTTAAACTGGATGAATTGGTAGAAATATCATTTCTTGAAGCAACCAGTCTTTCACTTGTTCCGGTAGAAGAAATGTATACTTTTACTGATTTTAATGCGCTTAAATTTCCTCCTGTAGGAGAAACTACCGAAATTTTTGCATCAGAAATTCTTACATCTTTAATCTGAGCATTATTATTGCCTCCTACCCAAGTCTGCACATTGGAAGCCGTAGAGGTAGACGAAACTTCTTTATTGGCAGGAACTCCCGTTGATATAAGAACATTGGTTGTATACGGAAATGTATTCTGAACAATAGACTGTACTGCACCACAGCTCGTCAAAAAAACCGACGATACAATGGCTATTGAAAATACCTTTTTCATAAGTAGATTTTTAATGATTTAAATTGCGTGGAATTGTTTATGACGATTTATATCGCAAAGACCTATCCCTATTTTTGATTAAAATTCTAGTTACAGAAATTATACCAATTACTCTACCGTTACCGAAAAATCTCCTTCAACTGCTCCTTCAGCCATCAGATTTTTGCCAATGATCAGCCAGACTTCACCTTTATTTTTAATCTGGTAAGAAATTTCTTTTCCAAAGGGACCGTCATAAGTACCGTCAGGTAATTTGATCTGATTGAAGCGAACATTCATATTATTCTTTTGCGGGGAAACGCTTCCATGAATTTCAGGTTTGCTATAATTGGGAATCCTGATCACCAGCTTCTGAATTTTAGCATCAAATTTCTGATCAATGGTACACGGAAGTTTTTCGGCATTAAGAATTTTTACTGTTTCGCCTGCATTTTTTACCTGTTTTGTTTGTAAAGAATCTTCAACAATTGGTTTAGAAACAGAATCTTTCATTTTTAAATCTGTATTGACCACAGAAGTGAGTGAATCTTGTTTTTGTTGAGCTTCTGAACTTTGTTTGCTGCATGAAGCCATCAGTAGAGGAATAATTAAGAGAACTGACTTTTTCATATTGATATAGTTTTTAGTTTAGTGTTTTATAATACAGAATCTGAGAAAGAAAAGAAGCTGACTGATGCTCTTTGACTCTTTCTGAAATTTTATTTTTCAGCGATGTATCATTATGGTCTTCAGCATATTTCAAAAGCTGTTTTTCGCTGAAATTGATGCTGTTCAGATGATAATTTACCGCAAAATCTTTTCTTTTCATATTTTGGGAAGTGATGACACCACCCCAATTAATAAAACTGCATACTAAAATTATTCCATAAAAACTCCAGCTCATTGAATTGAAAAGGAATGCATTGGTTTTTCTATACTGAATCTTGATGAAAGTAAGCGTCAATCCGATCAATGACAAAAGCAGAAAAGCGTACACCCCAAGTCTTTTGTAGGTAAAACCATAATTGCTGATGTATTCTGAATTTTTTAAAATTGCCGAAAAAATCAGAACAACATTGAGCAGCAACCATACTTTGGCAAAGATTTTCAACAATCCCGCTTCAGAATCAAAATTAAAATTAGATTTAAAATAAAACATAATGACCAGAATTGCCATTATGATAGACAAAATCACTGCATTTACTCTCTCATGCGTCTCTTCAGAAAGCTGATTCGGAGTTTTTACTATTTCATAAAACTGCTCATAATTGTAGGTAATGATAAAGAAAATAAGAAGCACATTCAGAGAAATAAGAGAAATAATACCGCTCAATCTTTCAGTGTTCAAATCCAGAAATGAATATGTAGGTTTTGGTGTTTTATGCTTTTCCTGAAAATCATTGCTCAGTAAGCAATTTTGCTTATACAAAAACTTTTCTACCGCAAAATTGAAGTAATTGAACGCAATAAAAAAGCCTAAAGCTCCTAATGCAAAAATCTGAAACAGATTGACATCCAGTTCGACATCTTTGAAAATATTGGCAAAATGACTGCTTCCTACAGAATAAATTCCGAAAAATACGGCTACGAAAATAAAAGGAATCAACACAAAGGCAAAAATCTTCTTCCAAAGGTCTGAAGTATTTTGTTTTGGAAGCCATTCATCAAAACTGATAACCCTGCAAATAAAAGTAAAAACATTTACAACAAATACAGGAAGGAGAAAAAGACTTTTCATCTTTTTGTTTTTAGCTTTAAAAGACAGCAGCAAAAGCGATAAAACCAATGCCAGAAAAGAGGCAAAATCCACAAACCAGGCAAATGCAAGACTTGATAAAATGCTCGTCACAAAAAGCAACAGAAATACTTTGGTATAATTTCTTTTAGGCGTTTTGATTATTGTAAAAACTGAATAGGAAATTCCTAAAATTCCAAGATTAAGACCTATACTTTCGTTATAAAAAAGAATAACGAAAAGTACGGTCGAAATGAATATATAGTGATGTGTTTTCATAAAATTATAGTTAAAATTAAGGTTGAGACTAAAAAGCAACAGGTGCTTCTTTTTGCCTGATAAAATCTTTCAAATGGTCAAAATTCTGCCACAAAAGTTCTTCAAAATTCCAGTGGTGAAAGGTTCTCATATTTCTGCCTTTTTTATAAGCGTTGATGTATGTCTTGAAGTATTCCGGAAAAACAACAGTTCCCAAAGCCAAAACGCCTAAAAGATAAGCACTTCTTTTTCCGTTTCCGAAAAGCAGATACTGCATGGCAATTTCATCCTGAATATTGGTACTGCAATCGGTAATCAGATGATAAACATCGTGATTTTCCATTTTTGGAATCATCCTGAAACCATGCTTTTTGTAAAATTCGCCTAAGGTTCGTCCCAAAGAATCTTGTTTAAAGCTTAGCAGTTGTTCTTCGTTAAACTGCCATTGCCTTTTTTTCTTTTTAAAATATCTCCTGTACTGTTTTTGGGAGTTTTCGTACATGAATATGATAAATTTTGTTCGTAGTTTTTTCATACTATTTGATTTAAATTTTTAATAATATTCAGTAAAATATCTAACTATAATAAGAAACGGGATTAAAAAAGGAATAAGTAATGAGAACCCGAATCCGCTATTGAAAAGGTTAATTCTAAATTCTTCTACATTAGTTTTATTGAAAAATTTATCCGCAAAATAGCCTAAGCTGTAAAAAATATTGGCAATAAACACAAAAGCCAAATATCCCACAGATTGGAAAGCCATAGTAAATATTGTCACTTCAAAACTTTCATCATAAGGAAAAATTAGAAACTCACCTAAAAACCAATATAGATTGAATGAAACAAATCCTGAAAGTAATAATCCAACATTATATTTCGTTCTTCTTTTAAACCACCATTCTCTAATTTGAGATTCTGTGAAATTTATTTCTTTTTTCATTTTTATAACATCATAGTAATTATATAGAGGACAAATAGTATCGGAAAATTGAAAGAAAGTAGAATTGCTGAGTTTATAAATTCAGTTTTATTTTCAGGAAAAACATAATACAAAACAAAAAGAAGTATAATCGAAAAAAGATTTATAATTAAATTGAATGCAGATAAAAACAATAAATCATAAACAAAGTCATCTTGTGTCTTTAAAATTACGAGTATAATAATCAAAATTCCTATTAGCCAACTTACACAGAAATAAACCAATACGATATTATTTACTTTAAATTTTTTCATTCTTTACACAGTTTAAAAACCGTAATTTCCGGACGAACCACAAATCGTACCTGAAAAGAATGTCCCAAAGCACGGTTGATATAGAGCATTCTTCCGTCTTCAAGATCAATCTCGCCTGAAATATATTTCTTGTTTTCCACAGGAAGAATCGGAGTGATCACTCCCGGAATTCTGCATTGTCCACCGTGAGTATGACCACTCAAAATCCAGCCCTGATAATCGTTCCAGACATCTTTATCGCAAACATCGGGATTATGACAGAGTATCAGATTTGCTTTTTCCGGATCATAATCTTTCATGACTTCCATCGGATCAAAATTGGGTGACCATAAATCATCAAAGCCGATAAAATTTAATCCGTGAGATTCTGTCTGCTGATTTTTCAGCATCGTGATACCATTATTTTCTAAAATGCGGCAAATTTCTTCCGAAGAACCGAGATCTTTCCAGTTTTTTCCGTAATCGTGGTTTCCTAAAATTCCGAAAGTTCCCAGCTTTCCGTAAACTGCTTTTTCCATCACTTTCTGCAAACTTTTGTGATCTTCCGGAGTACCGTGATTGACGTAATCACCTGTGTACACCACAAAATCAGGATGAAAGTTTTGAGCTTTTGCGAACGATTCAATCAGAAAATTCCAGTCGAATCTGTTTCCTACATGCAAATCTGAAATCTGCATTAAAATTTTTCCTTCAAGTTCTTTTGGTAAATTTTTAATCGGAAGTTTTCGCTGCACAAATTCTACCCAAAACGGCTCAATCTGCCATGAATAGAGAAAAGGCAAAGCTCCGACTGCAGAAAGCTGCAAAAGTCTTTTTAAGAATTTCTTTCTGGTCATTTTCTTTTTTTAGTTTCCTGCGAATGGGCTTCCAAAGATTCCTACTGCCAATTCTATCCATGTCAAAACAAGAAATACGACAATTATAAGACTTAATAAGATTCTGTAATTTCTGTTTTTTATGAAAGTCCGTATCAAAAAGATTAGACCCGCTGTTCCGAAAAGTAAGACTGCGGCAACAAGGAAATCAAATCCTGACCAGTTCCAGCCATCTACAAAAAGATTTCCTAAAAATGCTGCTGCCAATAAGAGTGCGGGAACAGCAAAAATTGCTAGTGTTGTGTTTCTGTGTGTCATTTTAATATAAATTTTATTATAAAGTACTTTGTATTTCAAAGTTTAAATTTAAAAAAATATCGAAGTTATTTTCCCAGGAGTTTTTCCAAAGCATTCAAATGCTCTGTGAAAGCAGTTCGGCCATTTTGAGTAACCCGATAAGACGTTTTTGGTTTTTTACCTACAAATTCTTTTTTTACTTCGATATAATTTGACTTTTCAAGCGCATTACTGTGGCTTGCCAGATTTCCGTCTGTGATTTCCAACAAACTTTTCATTTCAGAAAAATCAACCCAATCATTCACCATAAGAACGGACATTATGCCCAATCTTACACGGCTTTCGAATTCTTTATTGAGTTTTGAAATGTTGATCATTGATATTAAATTTGCTTGAGACTAATTATTTTTCTTCTTAAAAAATACATTTCCAAATTTTTTAGATTTAAAAACGTAATAAAAATTCCACTTATTTCTTACTAATAAAGGTTCATTATCTACTATTTGATGCTCTGGTTTTACATTACTTAATCTTAAATGCGGACTAGCGTAGCCTTCAATAAATTCTACATTTCCTGTGTGCTTTCTATTAATTTTTCCATCATCATAATATTCATAAAAATAAAATGTTCCACTTTCTTTAATTTCAAAACTAAAATGTTGAAATTGCCAATCAGCATTCTTTCCTCTGAACATATCTTTATCAACTTCGTATATTCCGTAAATATCTTCTTTATCAACAGTAGTTGGACTATTAATAAAACCGACTACAAGCAAACTCACAAATGATAAAATAAAAAACAACCAATATCCTATAAATAATTTTTTAAAGACTTTATTTTTAGTTCCATAATATAATAAAAGGAAGATGAGAGAAATCCCACATATCATAACAAAAAATATGAACTGAATGAGCATCATTACTTATACTTCATATGCATAATCCATCCATACACAATATGCAGCACACCAAAACCGATTGTCCAGGCTACTAAACCCCAACCAAGAAACATAAATGAAAGTAATCCTAAGATTATCTGACAATATCCTAAATATTTTATATCCGTTAAAGTATATCTTTCTGCACTCACCAAAGCAAGTCCATAAAAAATTAAAGTTGCCGGAGCCACCAAAACGAACAAATGATGATACAGAAGCAACAGACAAAACAATCCTCCGGTTACTAAAGGCACTGCAAATGTTACCAATAATCTTCTTGTGGTAGCATCCCAGATTTTAAGTCCTTTCTTTTTGCTTTTGCTTGCAGTAAAAAAATATCCGCACAAAACAGCAACAACCAAAATCACAAATCCCGTCATCACCAATTCTTTTACCAGTTCTTTTCCAAAAATATTTCTGTCGCCTTCAAAATAGTCAATTCCTTCCCGCTGAAAAGCAAAGTAAACATATACTGCGCCAATGATCGCAGCAAGTCCTGCAAAAACTCCGGATAATCCGCTTAATGAAATAAACCTTGAAGATCGCTCCATCATAGAACGAATGTGTGATAAGTCTTCGTGAAAGTTTTTTGATTCCATATAAAAGAACTTTGAATTACAAAGTTATTAATTTTATTGAATTTTCCAAATATTTATTTTAAAATAAAAAAAGACTGAAGAATTTTTCAGTCTTTGATTAATATTAAAGTTAGTTTATTTGCTCCATTTGGCTACTTTACCTACAGTAAGTCCCTGAATAAGAATACTGAACAAAACAGTACAATAGGTAGCAACCAGCAAAACTTCTTTAGAAGAATTGTGAGGAAGTGATAATACCAATGCAAGGGAAAGCCCGCCCCGAAGTCCGCCCCAGGAAATAATTCTTGCGTCTACTCTATTCAGATTAAAAAATTTAGGAAAGATACTTAATGGAAGATACACTAAAAATGCACGGGTAAAAAGAATTATAAGCACTGATACAATGCCCAGAATTACATATTCAATCTTAAAATCAACTTCAATAAGGACGAATGCAATAAGAATAAAAAGCAATGCATTGAGAACCACATCTACCAGTTCCCAAAATTTATTGACATATTCCTGGGTAGTATCACTCATTGAGAGACTCGTCCGGAAATTTCCGACCATCAACCCCATTACAACCATAGACAAGGCTCCCGAGATATGAAAATGATTGGCAAGATAATATCCTCCCATAACAAAAGCAAGGGTAATCAGGATTTCTGTTTCATAATGATCTACAGCTTTCAGCAGCAAATGAAGGAAATACCCATACACAAGACCAAGCAAAATTCCACCTACGGCTTCCTGCATAAAAAGCAGACCAAAATGCCCCAAATCAAATTCTCCTACACGGAGCGTATCCAGCAATGCAATAAACAACACCACCCCGATTCCGTCATTAAACAAACTTTCTCCCACGATTACAGATTCCGTTTTCTTGGGAACTCCTGCCTGTTTTAAAATTCCAAGGACCGCAATCGGATCGGTAGGTGAAATTAAAGCTCCAAAAATAAGACAGTACACAAAACTGATATCAATTCCCAATAAGCCGGCAATAAAATAAAAAAGACCGGCAATAATAACTGTAGAAAGAATTACTCCGCCCAAAGCAAAGCTTGCAATAGGCTTAATCTGAGAACGCAGATTGCCCCAATTCGTATGGAGTGCACCTGCAAAAAGTAAAAAACCGAGAAAAACATCAATAATCAGCCTGTCCAGGTGTGAGTTTTCCAGATATTTTTCCAGCCCTTTTACATCAATATCAATCCATAATTGGGAAGTAAGTACGATAACAGATAAAGCTGTTGACAGAAAAAATAATCCTATCACAAAAGGCAGCTTCAGAAACTTCTGATTAATAAAAGCAAATCCTGCTGAAAGACATATCAGCAAAATGAAAATTTCGTAAGAACCCATTTTAGTTTATTTTTTTAAATATAGTCAAGTTTTTATAAAAAAACCGTTGACGATTTTACAACGGTTTTTCAAGGAAATCAAAAGAAAGAATATCTATTTAGCCCTTAATTTTTCTTTAATTGCCTCAATATTTTTCTTTGCAGATTCTTCAAGAATCAGGCTTGCGCTCATGTGAATTCTTGCCGGCATCAATTCATCAAAATGTTCAGTTCCTTCCCACGAAACTTTTTTAATTAAAGCCAGAGCCTCTTTGCTTCTCGAAGATAATTTTTCTAAAAATTTTTCCAACTGAGAATCCATTTCTGCAATCGTAGGTGAAACGGAATGATAAATATTATGCTGTTCTGCCCATTCTGCAGATCTGAAATCTGCATCAATTGCCATTGCCGAAAATTGTGATTTTCCTATTTTTCGTTCAACATACGGTCCTATCACAAATGGTCCGATTCCTAAATTGATTTCCGTTAACGCTAAGGCAGAATCGGTAGTCGCAAAACAGTAGTCCGCTCCACAAGCCAGACCCACTCCACCACCTGTAGTTTTTCCCTGAACTCTCACCACAACAATTTTCCCGCAGTTCCTCATTGCATTCAGAACTTTTGCAAAGCCACCGAAAAACCGAGTTGATTTTTCCAGTTCCTCAATTTCCAAAAGCTCATCAAAACTGGCACCTGCACAGAAAGCTTTTTCACCTTCGCTTTTTATTAAAATTGCTTTCACCTCATCTTTAGCGCCTTCATCAAGTATGGTCTGCGCCAATTTTTCGAGGATTGCTCCCGGAAGGGAATTACTTTTTGCTGTTCCGAATGTTATTTCGGCAATATTATTTTTAATTTCAGATGTTACAAAATCGCTCATTTTTACAATTTAAGGTGGATTTTTACAAAAATACTAATAACAGAGTTTTTAGAAAAATAAAAGTGAAAATATGATTCAAAAATAAATCAACCGTTACTCTTCAAAGCCAAAATATATTTGTCGATGTACATTTCTTTCTCCTTAGATTTGTATTGCTGAATATATCTGGGATGTTCCAAAACGGTCATTTTACTAAAAAGATTTGCTTCCTGATTTAATTTTGAAATAAAATCTGCGTTCTTTTTTCCTAAAATAAAAACTTCCGAAGTTTGGAGATTTAAGCTTAAATGTTTTTGTAATGAGCTGATCATAAATTCTTTCACATCATTAAACAAACCTTTATCGTCATAATAATTGGCATTGATCCAACTGCCTTTCGATTTCCTGACAATTGCTAAAGGAAACGGCGAATTGATGTAAACCTCTTTATAAAATTCTTCCACTCCGCCATATTGTTCAATCATATCATACATGAAAACCGAAGAAACTTCATGAGTCCGGGCAGATTTCATCTGAATTCCGCAGACGCTTTCCAATCGTTTGGTATCCGTAAACGGAACTCCTGTAACTCCTGCTCCATGACGACTCGGATTAATTCCTATTAAAAATTTTCTTTGATTGGAATCGTTGTAAAACTTTTGATAAAATTTCTCCATGACGAGCAGCGTTTCAGGATTATCAAGATATGGATTAAGCACCTGAAAATCTTCGGGAAGTTTTCCGGAATATTGTAATTTTTTATTGAATTCAATTACTTGCTGAGCAAAAGTTTTCATAAAATAAATATAATGATTTAACAGATGTATTTTTATGATTGTAGAATTTAAAATAAAAAACAGCGCAACAAAATTGTTACACTGTTATATCGGTACATTGATTATTTGAATTTTAAATCAATCCAAACTGCTCAAAATGATGCGTAAAATGCTTCCTATGCATCAGTTCCCACATTTCCTTATTCAGTTTTCCGAATACGAAATTCATGTGTTCTGCCTGTGGATTTTCTTTGTAATAAATTACAAATCTTTTTAAATTATCAATGAAAGACTGTTTTGCAGCTTCAAGATTTTTATGTTTTAACTCTAATAGTTTTTCATCATCCGCCAAAAACGGTGCAGGGAAATCTTTCGGCATTTTTCTGTGGTTATATAAAGAATCCTGCCATTTTTCTAACTGTTCTTCAGGAGTGAAGCACTTATCAGCTTCCGGTTCGCCAAGACTTACCAAAACCCCGTGCTCCAGATGTTCTATCATTTGCTGAGGAGACATTTTTCCCCAGTTTGGCTGAGTAGAATCTGTTAATCCATTCAGTATTTTCTGAATATTTTTTAAGTTTAAGTCAATAAAAGGAGACTGTTTTGCCACCAACGTTAAAATAGTTGCCACACAAACGATCTCGTCTCTTTGATTTACGACCTCAACTAACCATTTCACAACACCTGAAGGAATATTTCTGCCTTTTACGCCTCTGTTGATTTTTTCTTTCGCCGTTAAATACACCGTAATCGTATCTCCTGCATAAACCGGCTTGAAGAACGAACAGTTTTCCAGTCCGTAATTTGCAATAACGGGACCTTTTTTTCCTGAAACAAACAATCCTGCCGCTGCAGAAAGGATGAAATATCCGTGAGCAACGGTTTTATCGAAAATAGTTCCGCTTAAACTTGTAGCATCTGTGTGAGCATAAAAATGATCCCAAGAAACATTGGAGAAATTTACAATATCTGCATCAGTAACCGTTCTTCCTGCGGTTTCCAGAGAATCTCCGACCTCAACTTCCTCAAAATATTTCTGGAACGGATGTTTATCTGAATATTTTTTCTCCGCACCTTGCTGATATACTTTTGTGATCGCCGTTAAAATATCCGGAGAACCCTGAATTGCCGTTTTCTGAAGGAAGAAATGAAGACCATTTAATCCGCCCATTTCTTCACCGCCTCCTGCTCTTCCCGGACCGCCGTGCATTAAAGTAGGAAGCGGAGAACCGTGACCTGTACTTTCTTTCGCATTATCTCTATTTAAAACAAAAATTCTTCCGTGTTGAGAAGCCATTTTCCATGAAGTTTCTGCAACAAATTTCTCATCGTGAGAAATAATGGAGCCTACCAAACTTCCTTTTCCTCTTTTCGCCAACGCTGCAGCTTCTTCCGCATCTTTGTAAGGCATCAACGTAGAAACCGGACCGAAAGCTTCGACATCGTGAGAGATGTTTTTTTCGAAAGGTTTATCATTCAGGAACAATTTAGGACTCATAAATGCTCCGTTTTCGTAATCGGCATCTACCAATTCATGCTTTCCGTCGTAAATTAGCTCTGTTTCAGCTTTTAATAAATTGACTTTTCTTACGACTTCATCATACTGCTGCTTTCCGACCAAAGATCCCATTCTTGTTTCCCTGTTCAGTGGATTTCCGATTTTAGTCTGGTCTAAAGCTTTAGATAAAGCATTCTGAACATCTCCAATTAAATTTTCAGGAACAATAATTCTACGGATTGCCGTACATTTTTGTCCTGCTTTTGTCGTCATTTCGTTACGGACTTCTTTGATGAATAAATCAAATTCCGGAGTTCCCGGTTTTGCATCCAATCCAAGAATAGAACAGTTCAAAGAATCTGCTTCCATGTTGAAACGAACGGCATTTCCTGCAACTGATGGTAAGGATTTTAATTTTCTACCTGTTGTTGCAGAACCTGTAAACAAAACAGAATCTCCATCCTGAACATAATCCAGAATATTTCCCGGTTCACCACAAACCAGCTGAACAGCACCTTCCGGAAGAATGCCGCTTTCAATCATATCCTGAAAAACTGCATTCGTTAAATATGAACCATAAGGCGAAGGCTTCACAATACTTGGAACACCCGCCAATAAAGAAGTGGATAATTTTTCCAACATTCCCCAAACCGGAAAGTTGTAAGCGTTGATTTGTACTGAAACACCTTCACTTGGTGTTAAAATGTGAGTTCCCAAAAAAGTTCCGTTTGCCGAAATTTTCTGAGTATCTCCATCCACCCAAAAGGGTGTATTTGGAAGCATTCTTTTTGCTAAACCTGAATACGTGAAGAATGTACCAAAACCTCCTTCAATATCTACCCAGGAATCAACGTGAGTTGCTCCTGTTTTATACGATAGTTCGTAATATTTTTTCTTTCTTTCAAGGAGATAAAGTGCTACTTTTTTCAGCATTTCACCACGATCGTAGAACGTCATGGATGAAAGGTTTTTGTAACCTACTGTTCTTCCGTAATCCAAAGCCTGCTCAAAACTCAGACCTTCCGTGTCAGAAATAGCAACCTGTTCTCCATTAACAGCGTTGTATAAAGGAATTCCGTTTCCGTTTCCTTCGATCCATTCGCCGTAGATATAGTTTTTTAACTTTTCCATATGATATTTAATTTAACGATGTATCAATCTTTTACACAGATACATTTTTATATTGTTACATTTTTAATTTTTCGGTTCCTGATACGGAAACAATTTTCCCAAACCTTCATACAAACTTCTGTGTAGGATTCTTGCATGATTGTCTGTTTCCATCATTTTATATTCCACTGTCCAGTTTTTCTTGTTTGATTTTTTTAAAACATCAAATAAATCTTCTGCATCTTTTACCATTACAGGATGTTCTCCTTTTCCAACGGAAATGTAAATAAATTTTTTATTATCCTTAATTTTAGATAATAATTGAGGAGCCTGTCTTAGAAGACTTTCATCATCCCACCACAAACTCGGACTGATAATAAAGTAATTATTGAACAGTTCAGGCTTTTTCAACAAAATTTCGGTTGCTAAAAGTCCGCCGAGAGATTGTCCGAATAAATAGTTGTCGGTGGTTTTGAACTGATTTTCGATATAAGGTTTCAGCTCTTTTTCTAAAAATCCAATAAACTTATCCGAATGTCCTGTTGTAGGGTAATCTTTCTGCAAATCTTTTAAATCTGTATGAAAAGTAAAGTCTCTCTTTCTGTCAATATTCGCAATTCCAACCACAATTGTTTCCGGCATGGAATACATCTGATTAAAGAACTGAACCAAGCCTGTCACATGAATAAAATCTTCATTCATACTTCCATCCAAAAGATAAATGATTGGATAAGATTTTGTTTTGTCGAATTTTTGTGGAAGATAGATATTCAAAATTCTTTCTTCATTCAAAATTTTAGATTGTATCGTTCTGATTTCTCCAATAATCAGTGGTTTTACATTTTCAGTCTGGGCGAAAACCAAAGACTGAAAAGCAAACAGAATACTGCAGAAAATGAGAAGTTTTTTGATCATAATAATTTTAATTATTTCACATCATCCCAAATACTGTAATCAACAATTTTGGTCGGAATCTGCTTAACATATTCTGTAAAAGGTTCACAAGGCAAAATAGCATCTTTTCCTTCTCTTGCCAGTTCCTGATATAATTTTGTTCCTTCCGTTTTCCATTTAATCATTTCATCGGAAACATCGCGGATAATCTTTGCAGGGCTTCCGACAATTAATTTCCTGGCATCACATCTGAAGTTTGCCGGAACAAAAGCTAAAGCGCCGATGATACATTCATCTCCGATGACCGCTTTATCCATCACGACAGAATTCATTCCAACCAGACAGTTTTTGCCGATATGTCCGGAATGAATAATCGCTCCGTGACCAATGTGTGCAGATTCTTCCAAAATGGTTTCAATTCCCGGAAAAACGTGAAGGGTACAGTTTTCCTGAACATTGGCGCCATCTTTTATAATAATTTTACCCCAGTCGCCACGAATAACTGCGTTGGGACCAACATAGACCTCTTCGCCGATTTCCACATTTCCGATGATTACCGCTTGTGGATGAACATAAGCAGAAGGTTTGATGATGGGGCGAATTCCGTGATATGAGTAGATATTCATAATTTTAATTTGGAAATAAATCAATTTGGAAATTTGAGAATGTGCCAATTTGAAAATTAAACCGCTATAAAAACATTTTCAAATTCTCAAATTAGTACATTTTCAAATTAAACTCTTTCAATCACCATCGCGTAACCTTGTCCGACACCGATACAAAGCGTACACAATGCATATTTTTTATTTTGTTTCTGTAGTTCCATTGCCGCAGAACCAACGATTCTGGCTCCGGAAACTCCAAGTGGATGACCGATGGCAATGGCTCCTCCGTTTGGATTTACTCTTGAATCATCATCCTGTAAACCTAAACTTCTTGTTACTGCTAAAGCCTGAGCTGCGAATGCTTCGTTCAATTCGATGATATCCATATCGTCTAATGAAAGATTCAGTCTTTTTAATAGTTTTTGAGTGGCTTCTACAGGTCCGATTCCCATAATTCTTGGCTCAACACCTGCAACAGATGATCCTAAAATCTTAGCTTTTGGTTTTAAACCATATTTTTTTACAGCTTCTTCACTTGCTAAAATTAAAGCTGCTGCTCCGTCATTCATTCCGGATGCATTTCCTGCGGTTACCGTACCTTCTTTTCTGAAAGCCGGGCGAAGTTTTCCTAATCCATCCATTGAAGAAGTCGGTTTGATAAATTCGTCGGTATCAAATATTTTCGGTTCGCCTTTTTTCTGTAGAATTTCAACTTTTACAATTTCTTCTGCCAGTCTTCCGCTTTCCTGAGCCTTAGTGGCTTTCTGCTGAGACCAAAGAGCAAATTTATCCTGATCTTCACGACTGATATTGTGGATGTCTGCTAAATTTTCTGCAGTTTCCCCCATTCCGTCAACGCCGTACATTTCTTTCATTTTCGGGTTGATGAATCTCCATCCGAAAGTGGTATCAAACATCTGGCTGTCTCTTCCGAAAGCTGTACTTGGTTTTGACATTACATAAGGAGAGCGTGTCATATGCTCCACTCCGCCTGCAATATAAATTTCACCTTCTCCTGCAGCAATTGAACGGAAAACATTTGCCACCGCAGACATTCCTGAAGCACACAATCTATTCACCGTTTCCCCTCCGATTTTATATGGAAGTCCTGCCAATAAAAGTCCCATTCTGGCTACGTTTCTATTATCTTCTCCCGCCTGATTAGCGCACCCGAAAATAACGTCCTCAATTTCCTCAACAGGAACTTCAGGGTTTCTTGCTACAATTTCTTTAATAACAATGGCAGCCAAATCGTCGGCTCTTACTTCAGAAAGCCCTCCGCTTAATTTTGAAATCGGAGTTCTTATGTAATCTATGATGTATACGTTGTTCATTTTACTTAATTTGAAAATGTGTTAATTTGATAATTTGAAAATGAAAAAAAGCATTAAAAAATAATTTTCAAATTGCTTCATTCTCAAATTTCCAAATTTTATAATTCTGTTACTTTTTTTCCTATTTTATACACTGTTCCGACAAATTTCGCAACCAAATCATCGCTTTGATTGGTAATCTTAATGTCGTAAACAGCGGTTTTTCTTGTTTCATTGACCAAAATACTTTCTGCCCTGAAAATATCGCCTTCTCTTCCTGCTTTTGTAAAATTGATGATGCAGTTTAATGCAACGGCTGCATCTCCGGAATTGTTAGACGAAAATGCTAATGCAGAATCTGCAAAAGCAAACGTAACACCTCCGTGAACTGTCTTCAACCCGTTAATCATTTCTTTTTTGACGGGCATTTCTATTAAACAATAATTTTCTTTCACTTCAATCAGTTTGATATTCATCCATTGGGAAAAATAATCTTGATCGAACATATATTCTGCAACCTGTCTCGGATTCATTTACTCTTATTTAAATTTTTAAATCTAATCACATCTTTCCATGTGTATTCTCTGCCGTCCAAAATGAAAAAAGCTAAAAACATAAAGACGAAATAAACAATAAAACCATAAATATTGATGCTTTTTTCATCGTCCCATCCCAAATAATAAAAAAGAAATTTGATAAGAGAAAATCCAACTACAAAAATAACGGCATTCATGAATGAGCGTAAAAAGTTCTTTTTTGTGAAAATTCGTTTAAACATGGCTTAAATTTCAGATTAATGTGTTATTTCTTCATACAATTCATTAGCTAGCTTGTCGTAAACCGCCATGGTCTTTCCAAGAATGATTTGATTGTATGAAAGATTTTCGGAATTTGATGGATTTTCTGCTTGAAAACGTTCATGTAAATCAATTCCGGATTCATTCGCTAATCTTTTAATCAGTTCTTTATATTTTTCATTGAATTTGCCTAATAATTCAAGCTTTTCCTGATAATCATGTATCGAAGACAGTTCCTGACTGATGTATTCTTTTTCAATGATAAGCCTTGTTTCAAGTTCGGCTCTGAATAATTCTATTTCCATAATTTTAATTTGAAAATTAAATCAATTTGAGAATTTGAAAATCAAAACCTACTGTAATAAATTTTCAAATTAGCACATTTTCAAATTTTTAATTCAATTTACGAAGCAACGGGCTTTGTCTGTATCTTTCTTCCTGATATTCTTCGTACAGATTCTGCAAAGTTTCAGAGATTTTAGCATATCCGATTTCTTTTCCCCAAGCCAATAAACCTTTGGGATAATTTACGCCCTTCTGCATTGCCAGTT
Organism: Chryseobacterium sp. L12; assembly: GCF_056133985.1. Lineage (NCBI taxonomy): Bacteria > Pseudomonadati > Bacteroidota > Flavobacteriia > Flavobacteriales > Weeksellaceae > Chryseobacterium > Chryseobacterium sp. L12. The sequence goes on from NZ_JBVYOF010000010.1 coordinate 36,315, forward strand.
CCAGATCTTCGTCATTTGCTACGCCTAATCTTTTTGCTTCTACGGCTTCGTTAATCAACATAGAAATAATTCTCATGAATATCTGTTGATAAAGCGCATCATCTTTCACTGGTTCTGCTTTAGAAGCTCCTTCCGAATAATCGTAAAAACCTTTTCCTGTTTTTCTGCCGTGAAGTTTTGCCTCCGACATTCTTTGCTGAAGAAGAGACGGTTTGTATTTCGGATCGTAGAAATATTCGTTGTACACGGTTTTAGTCACCGAGAAATTCACGTCAACTCCTATTAAATCCATTAATTCAAAAGGTCCCATTTTAAAGTTACCTAAAGTTTTCATCGCATCATCAACCTGTTCTACCGTTGCGATGTTTTCTTCAACAATTCTCAATCCTTCCCCGTAAAACGGACGAGCAATTCTGTTCACGATAAATCCCGGAATATCTTTAGCAATAACAGGAGTTTTACCCCAACCTTTCATCAGATTGTAGATTTTTTCCGCTAAAGATTTTTCTGTTAATAAGGATGGAATAACCTCAACCAAAGGCATCAAAGGAGCCGGATTGAAAAAGTGAATTCCGATGAAACGCTCCGGTTTCTGTAATTCTGCACCAAGAGAGGTGATGGAAATGGATGAGGTGTTGGAACCAATCACACAGCTTTCAGAAACATGTTTTTCTAATTCTGTAAAAACTTTGGTTTTGATTTCTTTGTTTTCGATGATGGCTTCAATGATCAATTCACAATCTTTGAAGTCCTTCAATTCTGTAGCGATGGAAATATTAGATAAAATTTCAGTCATTTTCTCTGCCGAAATTTTCTGTTTATCAACCAATCTGGTTAATGTTTTTTCCAAACCTAGGGTTGCCGTTTCTACTTGTTTTGCATTGGCGTCATAAATCCAGACTTTGCATCCGTTCGTTGCGGCTACTTGTGCAATGCCGATTCCCATAGTTCCGGCACCGATAATTCCTACATTCATATTTTTAATTTGAAAATTTGGAAATTTGGAAATGAGTTAATTTGAAAATTATTTAAGCTTCGAACTTGAAATAATTTTAGAGAGAATTAATAAAATTTCTTTTAAATGTAAAATTAATTTTTCATTGGGCGATTGCAAATGTGGAGACTTTAAACACAGTAAAAGCCAATATTCTGTTTCATCAGCTTCTTTAGCGGCAATTTTCAATTTATGGATAAAATCTGCTTTGCTTTCTGCATTTTGAGCTTCTCTAACATTATCTCCAATAGAAGTTTCAGATTTGAAAATCTGATTTGCTAATGGAAATTTTTTAGATTCATACAAACTTTCTGAGAATTCAATGATGTCTAAAGCAAAATCAAAAGTCTTATTTACAATAATATTCTCTTTATCATTTCTCATTTTCAAATTCTCAAATTAACTCATTTTCAAATTAATTATTTCCCTTTATATTCAGGTTTTCTTTTCTGTAAAAAGGCACTTACTCCCTCTTTAAAATCGTCTGTTTCTGCGGCTTTCTGTTGCAGATCGCCTTCTAATTCCAACTGCTGCTTAAGCGTATTGTCGTAAGAATGAGCAAATGCTTTTTTGGTTAATTTTAAACCAACAGTCGGCATATTGGAAACTCTTTCCAAAATTTCCATTGATTTTGAACTGAATTCTTCCTCAGTGAAAACTTCAGCAACCAAACCGTATGATTTAGATTCTTCCGCGGATAATTTTTTTCCTGTAAACGCTAAATAATTAGCTAATTGTCTTCCCAATAATTTCGGTAAAAAGTAAGTTCCACCCGTATCAGGAATTAAACCGATATTAGAAAATGCCTGAGCAAAATACGCTTTGTCTGTTGCCAAAACAAAATCACAAATTAATGCCAACATTGCACCGGCTCCTACTGCAGGACCATTCACCAAAGCAACAACAGGTTTTTTACAATGGGTAATTTCCGTCACCAAAGGATTGTAATAATCTGTCACAATTCTTCTGATAATATCATTATCATGATGTTCATTACCCTGTACAAAAGCATCATCTAAATTCTGACCTGAACAAAAAGCTCTTCCTCTTCCTGAAATGGCAACACATCTTACCGTAGGATCTTCGCTGCATTCTTTAACAAAGTCTCTAAGATCTGATAAAGACGGTTTTGTAAGCGCATTCATCGTGTCGGGTTGATTCAGATAAGCAATTTTCAGTTTTCCTTCGAAATGCGACTCAATATCGAGTTGTGTATACATAGTTTATAATTTTTTAATTTGAAAATTAGACAATTTGAAAATTTTAGTTTCCCACTAATTTACTCATTTTCAAATTAGCATATTTTCAAATTGTTTAGTGACATTTAAAATAGTCAAAAGGTTCTAAACAGTCTAAACACTGATACGAAGCCTTACATAGTGTAGACCCGAATCTGCTGATCTGTTTTGAGTTCATCGAACCGCAACGAGGACATTTTTTCGGTTTCCCGATGTGGTTTTCATCTGCTCCTTTTTCGGGAGGTGTAATTCCGTAAACACGAAGTTTTTCCCTCGCTTCATCCGTTAACCAATCTGTTGTCCAGATCGGAAACATTTTGGTCACAACTTTAGCATTCCATCCGTTCTCCTTCATGATTTTGATGATGTCTTCCTCAATGGTAAACATGGCAGGACAAGCCGAATAAGTAGGCGTAATGGTTATTTCACAAGAATTCTCGCTCGTAACTTTCACTTCTCTTACAATGCCTAATTCCACGATATTAATAACCGGAATTTCCGGATCGGGAATCATTTCTAATATTTCTAAAGGATTTTTCAATCTTTTTTTATCTAATATTTTTTAACGCAAAGTGCGCTAAGTTTTTTTTGACCATTAAATGTTTTTAAGATCACAAGGCGTTTCACTTAGCAAAGTCAACTAAATATAAATCTAACAGTTGCAAATTATCTATAAATAAAGTTATCATTAGCATCAACTAAATCGTGAAACTGATGTTCGCAATGCCTTAAATAATCTCCAATTATAGCTTTTTCATTTCTGACTACTTTTCTTCTAGGAATTACTCCTATATAATTGTTTTCATCTTCAAGAAGAAAATAATTATCGTAAATTTCTTTAATCCTTATTTTTTTCCTAAATGTTGTCGAATGAAAAACCAGACATTCACCAATTTTTGGTTGTTCTTTGTGACCTATTGGAGAAATTTTATACAGTCTGATGTTTTTTTCTTCTCTATTTTTAAGCACTTCGGAACTTAATGAATTTTTAGAATTAATATTTGAAAAAACTATCTCTTCATTGTCAAAGCGTTTTTCTTCAAGATTTTCAATAATTCTTTGTTCAATTTCCCAAAATAAATTTGAATGTACGGATTTTAAAACCGCTTTTTTAACAGGAAAACCGTTTTCCACATTATCTAATTCAATAATTATCCCATAATTTGTGAGAATGTTTGAATTGATAACTTCATGTTTTACTTTGGAATCCATATTAATCCTACCACGTACACCCCGGATACGCTCTCTGCATATACTGCAATTCACAAAGGATATATCCGAAATATTCAGTGTGATATCCTGTTCGCGATTTTGGCTGCATAAAAGGATTGGTAGGATATTCTAAGTAGAAATCTGCAAAATCTTTTTGGGTGATTGCTAAAAATTCTTCATAAAGAGCATCGGTATTCGGAGCAATATTTAAAGCTACCAAATCATCTTCTCCTTCTGTTTTTGCAAATAAACCTTTAGTGTATTCCCAGATGTTTTCAATGGCTTTTTCCAGACGGCTCTTACTTTCTTCCGTTCCCTGAGCGAAAATTTTCATCCAGGATGCAGCGTGCGTGTAATGGTATTTTACCTCTTTTAGTGATTTTTGAGCAATAGCCGCCAATTCTTCATTTGCGGAATTGGACAATGCTTCGTACATCAGTTTCTGATACACTGCAAAAACATACACTTTTAAAATGGTCTGGGCATAATCTTCGTTCGGAAGTTCTGTCCAGTGTGCATTTACATATTCGTGTTCGTATCTTAAAAAAGCGATATCATCTTCAGATTTTCCGCCGTCTAAAAGTCTTGAAGCGTAAACGTAAAAGTTGTTCGCCTGACCAAGTTCATCCAACGCAATATTCGTTAATGCAATATCTTCCTCCAGATAAGGACCTTCTCCGCACCACGCAGACAAACGCTGCCCCATAATGAAACTGTCGTCTGCCAATTTTAATAGATAATTATATAATGGGTTCATTGTTTAGTAGATTTCAGATCTCAGACATTAGATTTCAGATTAACAATAAGTCTGTTATCTCTGCTATCTCACATCTTGAAATCTTTATTAATTACATATTTTTCACATCGTTCGGTATCTCGTAAAACGTCGGGTGACGGTATAGTTTGTCATCAGCCGGATCGAAGAATGCTTCTTTATCCACTCCTTCTGAAGTTACAATGTATTTACTTGGAACTACCCAAACAGAAGTCCCCTCTTTTCTTCTTGTATAAACGTCTCTTGCGTTCTGCAAAGCCATTTCTGCTGTTGGTGCCTGTACAATTCCAACGTGTTTGTGAGATAATCCCGGTTTAGTCTGAATAAACACTTCCCACATATCTAAATTTGCCATATTCTAATTTGAAAATTTGAGAATTAGTTAATTTGAAAATTGATGAATCTGAGTAATTGAAAATTTGAGAATAATAAACGTGGTTAAGGTCATTTTCAAATTTTCAAATTAGCACATTTTCAAATTATATTACTTCCTTTTGTTGTTTTTCTGCAAAAGCTGCTGCCGCTTCTTTTACCCAAGCATTCTCTCTCTGCGCCTTTCTTTTGGTTTCGATACGCTTTTTATTGGCAGGACCATTTCCTTTTAAGATTTCCATGAATTCATCCCAAGGAAGCTCTCCGAAATCATAATGCTGTCTTTCTTCATTCCATTTCAGATCTTTGTCCGGAATAGTTAATCCTAAAAATTCAGCCTGAGAAACGGTAACATCAATAAATCTCTGACGAAGACTGTCGTTACTCTCTCTTTTCACTCTGTAATTCATAGAGATTTTAGAGTTTGGTGAGCTATCATCATTCGGACCGAACATCATTAAAGCCGGCCACCAGAAACGGTTTAACGAAGCCTGAGCCATTTCTTTCTGTTGTTTTGTACCGCGGCAGAGTGCCATTAGAATTTCATAACCCTGTCTTTGGTGGAAAGATTCTTCTTTACAGATTTTCACCATCGCTCTTGAGTAAGGACCGTAAGAATTCCCCATCAACATTACCTGATTCATAATCGCTGCACCATCAACCAACCAGCCGATTGCACCGATATCGGCCCAGCTTAAAGTCGGGTAATTGAAAATACTTGAATATTTTGCCTTACCTGAAAGCATATCTTCATAAGTTGCATCTCTGTCTGCTCTGATCGTTCCATCACCTAAAGTTTCGGTTGCAGAATAAAGGTATAAACCGTGACCTGCTTCATCCTGAACTTTAGCCAAAAGAGCCATCTTTCTTCTCAGTGAAGGCGCTCTGGAAATCCAGTTAGCTTCCGGCAACATCCCAACAATCTCAGAATGGGCGTGCTGTGAAATCTGACGAACCAATAGTTTTCTGTAATCATCGGGCATTACATCTTTTGGTTCTACTTTATTTTCGTCGTGTACGTATTGTACAAATTTTTCTAAATCCATTTTCTTGTTTTTTGTAAAATGTAAAAAGTATTTATGTATTCATGAATACGTTTTACATTAATCATTAATACAATTTAAACATCATAATTAAGCATCACCACATTCGTTGTCGGGTGACATTGGCAAGTAAGAACGAAGCCTCTGGCTATTTCTTCTTCGGTAAGCGCGTAGTTTTTCTCCATGAAAACTTCACCTTCCAAAACTTCGGCTTTACACGTACAGCACACTCCTCCTTTACATGCAAAAGGTACAGGAAGATTGTCTTTCAATGCTTTATCTAAGATACTCTCTTTTTTTGAATTCAAATGGAAAGAATATTCATCATCATCAATGATTACTGTTACCATACTTTCGATATTGGCAATGGCTTTAAACTCATCGCTCATTTCCTCCGTATTTTCTTCGTCAGGAGCGGTGAAATATTCAAATAAAACCTGAATTGCCGGTACTTTTTTATCTTTCTTTAAATAATCTGCAATTCCTTTGATCATTTCCGAAGGTCCACAAATAAAATAAGTAGCCTCTTTTACATCAATATCTGCATATCTTTCAAACAAAAGTTCAAGTTTGTCCGGACAGATTCTTCCTTCAAAAAGCGGATCTTCATGTTTTTCACGGCTTACCAGATAAACTACTTTCAGTCTGCCGTTAAACTGTTCTACCAGCCTTTCAATTTCCGCCTTTTTCATTACATGATTCATGCTTCTGTTGCTGTAAAACAGGTAAGCATTAGAATTCGGTTCCTGATAAAGACTTTCTTTAATATTTGATAAAACCGGAGAAATTCCGCTTCCTGCTGCCAAACCAACGTAAGTTTTCACATTTGTCGGGTGATAAGAAGTGTTGAAACCGCCCATTGGAGGCATTACTTCCAAAACTTCATCCATGTGAAGATGTTCGTTGAAATAACCGGAAACTTTTCCGCCTTCCAGTAATTTCACCAAAACTTCCAGCGTGTTGCTTTTTTCGCTCGGCGCATTGCAAATGGAGTAAGAACGTCTTTCTTCGTTTCCGTTGATCATCAATTTAAAATTGAGATACTGACCTTGCTTGAATCTGAATTTATCTTTCAGCTCTTCAGGAACTTCCACAGCTACACTTACAGCATCGTTGGTATCTTTCTCGACCTTAACGGTTTTTAGTTTATAAAATGAATTCATTATTTTTATAAAGTAATCTTTAATTCTTAGTTTATATTAAAACTAACTAACACTTGTTAGGTTGTAAATTTAAAAATAATTTTACTGATAGCAAAATTTATCTTGAATCTGCGTTATTGATTTTTTTAATCTTTAAAATTTCAGATTTATGTAATGTATCCGTCACCTGTCCTGTTCTTGCAAAGTCTGCCCAAAGTGCACGGATTTTTTTACCTTCCTGAAAAAGATATTCCCACGAAATATTTTTTAAAAGTGCTGAATTTTTCCATGCTGTTTTATTGGCAAATATCAAAGGAAGATCTATACAATGAGAAGCTCCGGTATAACTTTCGGCAGATAAAGAAGAAATTTTATATAAATGGATATTTCCTCCGCCATTAGCATAATTGTGTGCAAAAACCTGAGCCGGTTTTTCATAGATTGACTTAGTTGTAGATCTTACAATGCTGTTCAAAATTCTTTCAGGCAGATAAGTATAGAGACCGTTCTCTGCAGTTTTTACATAAAATGCAGTTTCATCATGATTTGAACCAATCAGAACATCATATTTTGAAGCATTTTTTCTCCATAAATCCAAACTTTCTTCTTCTTTACACAAAGGAGAAAAACCGTATTGAGTGCAAAAAGGCATTGAAGTCTTTAGTCCGTATTTTCTGAATGATGGTAAAAACGTTTCATAACTGTTCACCATTTTCAGGACATCATTTTCATTTTTAAGCTCATCTGTTTTAAGGAAAAACTCTTTTGTCATTTTTTGTCTTCTATGCCTGAAACCAAGCGGTGCACTTTGGATAATTGCCCGGTGAAACAATCCTTCCACACCTTCTGAAATCATCAGATGAGCAATAGCATCACCACCAGAAGACTGTCCGAAAAGCGTAATATTGTTCTTATCACCATCAAAATTTTCAATATGATTCTGAATCCATTTCAGAGCTTCTATTATATCAAACAAACCTAAATTGGCTGGTCTTTCATCAGTTCCGCCCAAAAAGCCAAACAAACCCAAACGATAAGAGACCGAAACTACCACCACATTTTGTTCCTTTACCCAGACTGAAGGATCTGAAGTGGGAAGACTTCCGCAACCAATTTCGTAAGAACCACCATGAATCCAGACAATGACAGGGAATTTTCCGGTATTTTCTGAAATTTCAGGACGGGTAATGGTAAGAAATTGTGGAGATTCATCAGGAATAAAATCTTCCGGATCTGTTTTTTGAATCAATCTATCTAAAAAAGGACTTAATTTTTGCGGACAAACCGGAGTTTTATCTAAAATTTGCTCAAAACTATCTTTTAATCTGACAGGATGTTTGAATCTTTCTGATCGGGCGTAGCGAATATTCTTAATTTTTATAACACCATCTTCATGAAATGCAGGAATATTTCCGAGTGAGGTTTGAAATGTATGGGATTTTATTTGATCGTGAATATTCATTAAAAATTAAATTTCAACTATAAATATAAAACTGATTTTTATTTTAACACCACAATTTTTAATCGTTTTTTTATGCAAAGAATTTTGTTTAAAATTATTTTATCAAATACTGTATTAATCCATCGTAACTATTAAAAACAGCAATTGATTTTTAAAAATTTCAATTAGAAATTCATATCTTCTGGCTCATAAAAAAATCCTGAAAATATTTACTTTTCAGGATTAGTTTAATTTACAGTTCCGGATAATTTATTCTTTAATCAACTTCTGATAAGATACAGATCCGTCGTTTAAAGTAATCTCCAAATAGTAATTTCCTGATTTTAAATCAGACACATTTATTTGTTGTCCGTCAAATTTCACCGATTTTACCTTTCTTCCCGCAGACTCGTAAATATCTATAGATTTTATTTTATCTGCGTTCTTGAAACTCACCTTTTCCTTTGCAGGATTTGGATATAAAGAAATATTTCTGCTTTCTTTTGCTAAATCTGATGTTCCCAAAAGAGCAGATCTTGTTAACACTGCATAGCCACGATTTCCGCCATGATAGTTACTTGCCAATGTGGCACTAGGACCTTTAGCATAAAAAATATTGATACTGCTGCTTGTATTGGTGAAAGGCGTATCTCCTGTTCCTCCCGCAAGAGATCTTGTGGCAACAACTGTTCTTATTCCTGAAGCCACTGTGTTTGAAGTAACCGTCCAATCTTGTGTAGGATCTGCATTTGGCGTGCTCCCCACTCCGGCAAAAGAATAATCTAAATTGGTATTGGTAGTAGAAAGCGAATTGTATATAAATCCGTCAACACCGTTTGCCATTCCTCCTGAAGACCCCGTTCCGCCAAACCCGATTCCTAAATAAGAAGTGTCCGCGCCGGTAAGAGTTATTGTTGCTAAGGTTGCAGATGTATCTAATTTTACAGTCATTCCGGTAGATCCCAGATTCACTGTTCCTGTTGTAAACTGTGCCATTGCAAAATTTGCAAATATTACACTAAGAGAAAATAAAATTTTTTTCATGTTAATTAATTTTTTAAGAGATTGATAATGTCTTTGTTGTTTGTTTGTAGTGCATATTCAAAAGGAGTCATTCCCTGAGAATCTTTGATGGTTTTATCTGCCCTGTGTTTTAATAATAATTCTACTAATTCTTTGTTTCCGAATTTTACTGCCCAAAACAAAGGTGTTGCTCCTGTAGAATCTACAATATTCGGATTTGCATTTTTATTGAGTAACCGTTCTACCAAGTCTCTGTTGTATTTTACGGCAAGTCCTGCAAGAGCTGTCCCTTCGTTACTTTTGTAATTCACATCTTTTACATTGTCGATTAGAAATTCAGCCACTTCAATGTTACTTCTGTAGCAAGCCAGAATTAATGGTGTAAAACCACTTTCGTTGGTTTCGTTAATAATATCCGGATTCTGTTTCATCAGTTCCTGTATCTCTGCAACTTTTCCGTTTCTTGCAATATCAAAAATAGATTTTGCTTTTTCCTGAGCCGACATAAGGGTAAAGCCCAGAATAAAATTTAAAATAAGTAATATTTTTTTCATTGTTTCAACATGATATAGTTATATTCAACATTTACATTTTCTGCAACTTTTTTAGTAACCATTTTAGGAATAGTCACTTTAAAATCAGCGGGTTTTGCAATAAAACCTCCCTTCATGTAGATTTTTCCGTCTTTAGAATAAATAACAGCAGTAGAATTTATTGTTTTATCTACTCCATGAAAATTCAATGTTCCCTGTATTATATATTTTTGAGGCGTATCAGTAAGTTTTGTTTTATCAAAATTTACAATCTTACCTTTGAAGGTTGTTTTGGGATATTTTGCAGTCTCAGCATAGCTTTCGTTAAAATGTTCTTCCATTAATTTAACCTTGAAATGAAAATTCTTTACTGTAGAAATAGAGGCAAAATCGCCATTATCAGTATTCAGAATAGCGATATTACTCTCATCCTGTGCAAAAACATCTTCAAATAAAGGTACAGATGCTTCAAATGTAACTTTACCGGTTTTGGTAGAATATTTCTGAGCCGAAACGAAATTTCCAAAACTCAATGTGATGATTAAAAATAGTAGGTTTTTCATTTTTTTATTTTTAATTCTCAGAAAGTCCATCGGCTTTCCATTTGGTGATAATTGTGATTTGGGATGGTGACAAACTCCCTCCTTGCGGCATTTTCAGAGGATCTCCATTTGGTCTGCTTATTCTGTCGATAATTTTGTCGATATTATTTTTCACCTGGGAATAATTATTCCATGGCTGAAATGAAGCTGAACCTCCTGCTGAGTGACAACTTATACAGCTAGCCTCAATAATCGGTTTAACATCTTTATTGTATGTTACCAATTCTGCAACCGGAGTTTTATCTGAAATCTCTTCATAAGTCCTGCTTTCACAAGTAATTGCCAGAACTGCTAATGAAATTATACATATTATTTTTTTCATCATTAAAAAACTCTGTAAAGATTAAACCCAAAGAAAACCTGACCTTTCTCCCACTTTCCTGAAGCATTTGTAAGATAGCCAATGTCAGAATTGAGTTGGGAATTGGTAAATAAAAGCTGAAACACATGCCCTCCGGTTTCTATATCCATGCCTATTGACAGTGGATTTTTATAGAAACTGTGATTGTCGAAATTCACAAAATATTCCGCATTGATCGAAATCCTTTTTGAAATTTTATATCGTCCGCCTAAACCTGTCAAGAACTGATCTTTATCTTCAATTGTTGGTTCATAAAGGTTTTTATGAACGTAAGATGGTGTTAACTGCAGCGAAAAATTTTCATTAAACCTTCTTGAAATCAGTGTCTGAGTAAGATACGAAAGTCTATCTCCGAATTTCAAACCCGGATAATTGTCTTTGCTGAGGTCTGTATTTACTGCCATTACATTGTAACCAACAACATCAACAGGAAAGTTTTCACCTTGCTTTACTAATCTGTACTTTACGCCACCTTCAAAAGTTTTAAGATTGGTTTCTCTGGAAAGACTTAAAGAAAGTCCATCTGTGACACCATAAATTACACCCAATTTAGTTGATGCATCATCTAATCCGAAAAAATCTTTAAATCCTTTACTCACATCACCGAAACGGTGTGCTATTACAACATACCATTCGTTTTTGGCAGTGAGTTTTGTAGACTGACCGGTAACGATCTGCAATGCTTTAAAAGCTGGTGGTGAAATTTCTTTGTTTTTTGTCTGAATAGTATCAATATCTTTCAAGAGGTCTTCCTGAGAAAAGGCAAAACCCGAAGCAAATATTGACAAAAAAAGTAGAGTTTTTGTCATACACATAATTGTTTATTATTCGTACAACAAACTTATATACTTCTGATTCTAAAATTTGGTGATAAAAGTCACCTGTTAAATTGTTTTTATCAATCGAAATTGTTAAAAGCATTAAGTGTATTTATTAGCCTAATCTAACATTTTCATTTGTAAGCACTTTTATTCCTTCTTTTGTCTGAATAATTTCGCCTTCGTTTTCTACTTTTTTTAAAACTCTGCTTACTACTTCTCTTGAAGTTCCCAAATTATTCGCAATTTCTTTGTGGGTAAGTTTTACAGGATTGTTTCCGCTGATAGAAATCTGCTGTTTAATATAATTTAAAATCCGTTTATCAAGCTTATGAAAAACCGCATCATTTACCATATTCATTACATCAGCAAAACGTTTTTCGTATTCACCGTAAAAAAGCCTGTTGATTTGAGGAAACTTTATCAGCCATTCATGAACAACCGAAACAGGTAATAATAAGACTTCGGAATCTTCTTCAGTAACTGCATAAATTCTGCTTATATAATCTGAAAAAATTGACGAAAATGTCATGAGACAACTGTCATTAGGTCTTATGTAATAGTAAATAAGCTCTCTGCCGTCGTTTAAAGAATAAACTTTGATAGAACCCTTTATTAAAAAAGGAATATATTTATTCTTTTGCCCTTCCCGTATAATTTCCGTTTTTGTTTTAATGTCAGAAATCACAGCATACTTTTGCAATTCATTTAAAAAATCACTACCCAGAAAGCCAAATTTATTTGAAATAAATTGATTATTTATCATTTTATTGAATCATATCTAATAACAAAGATATACAATTGAATAATCCGTATTATAATTTTATGAAATTATTTTTATTACTACTTAACTTTGGATTTACTTGGGTTAAATTGATATGGCTTTTAATATAAAAAATGCCCCAGTAGAAACTGAGGCATCTTTATTTTGATTAAGAAAATCTTAAGCGTTTACGTTGTTTCCACCTAAAACGAAAGGCTCAACTTCTTTGATTTCTCCAAATTGCTGCTCATAATTAGCAACATTTTGCTGAAGTGCAGCTAAAACTCTCTTAGCGTGAAGAGGAGCCAAGATTACTCTTGATCTTACATTTGCTTGTTGTACACCCGGCATTAACTGGATGAAATCTACAACGAATTCAGATGGAGAGTGGTTTACTAAAGCTAGGTTACAGTAAACTCCTGAAGCGATCATTTCGTTTAACTGGATGTTGATGTTTCCGTCTTGTGGATTTTGATTTTGATTGTCCATTTTTTTGTTTGATGTTTTTGTTTTTAAAATTCAAGGTTCAAAAATAAATAAAACTTTGAACCCCGAACATTAAATTTTAAATTATTTTAATAAGATTTGTGCTTCGGGATACTATTTTGTATTCCGAAGCACAAAGTCTTTTTTATTAGTTTAGATCTTCGAATTCTTTTTTAGAACCTACAATAACATTCTGATATTCTTTAAGACCCGTTCCTGCAGGAATTCTGTGTCCTACAATTACGTTTTCTTTAAGACCATTCAGTTCATCAACTTTACCAGCAACTGCTGCTTCGTTAAGAACTTTTGTTGTTTCCTGGAATGATGCTGCAGACATGAAAGATTTCGTCTGAAGAGCCGCTCTTGTAATACCCTGCAATACTGGTGTAGCGGTTGCAGGCAATGCATCTCTTACTTCAACCAAAGCCTGATCTTCACGCTTCAGTTTAGAGTTTTCGTCTCTCAACTCTCTTGCTGTAATCATCTGTCCTGGTTTGAAAACTTTAGAATCTCCTGCTTCAGTAACTACTTTAAGACCGAATACTCTGTTGTTTTCTTCCAGGAAGTCATATTTATGTTCAAGAGCTCCTTCAAGGAATTGAGTATCACCTCCATCAACGATAGATACTTTTGTCATCATCTGTCTTACAATGATTTCAAAGTGTTTGTCGTCAATTTTCACCCCCTGAAGACGGTAAACTTCCTGAATTTCATTTACTAAATATTCCTGAACCGCAGTTGGACCTTTGATCTTCAAGATGTCATCCGGAGTAACTGAACCGTCAGAAAGTGGCGAACCAGCTCTTACGAAGTCATTTTCCTGAACAAGGATCTGATTTGATAATTTAACTAAATAAATTTTTCTCTCTCCGGTTTTAGCCTCAACAATCAATTCTCGGTTACCTCTCTTGATTTTTCCGTAAGAAACTACCCCATCAATTTCTGTAACAACCGCTGGGTTTGAAGGATTTCTTGCTTCAAATAATTCGGTAACTCTAGGAAGACCTCCGGTGATATCCCCTGCTTTTGCAGATTTTCTCGGGATCTTGATTAAGACTTTACCTGCTTTAATTTTTTCACCATCATTAACCATTAAGTGAGCTCCTACCGGTAAGTTGTACCCTTTTTGTTCAACTCCTTTAGAGTCTACTACTTTCAAGGTAGGTACCGCTTTCTTATTTCTAGATTCAGAGATTACTTTTTCTTCGAAACCAGTTTGCTCGTCGATTTCCAATTGGAAAGAAACCCCCTGAATAATATCTTCGTACTCAACTTTACCTGCAGTTTCAGCAATAATAACGGCATTATAAGGATCCCATCTACAGATCATATCTCCTTTGCTTACTTTATCTCCTGGTTTTACAGCCAAGATAGCACCATAAGGAATGTTGGCAACCATCAACGGAGTTCTTGCTTCGTTATCAGCAACCAATCTGAATTCTGTTGAACGGGAAACTACAACCTCAGCTGTATTACCGTTTTCATCTTCAGAAGTAATGGTTCTTACTTCATCCATTTCAACGATACCGTCTCTTCTTGCAACAATTGAAGGGTTTTCTGAAACGTTACCTGCAGTACCTCCTTGGTGGAAGGTTCTCAACGTAAGCTGAGTTCCCGGTTCACCGATAGATTGTGCTGCAATTACACCTACTGCTTCACCCATGTGAATCATCTTACCTGTTGCTAAGTTTCTACCGTAACATTTCGCACAGATACCTTTTTTAGTTTCACAAGTAAGTGGTGAACGTACTTCAACTGCTTCTAATCCTGCTTCTTCGATTTTCTTAGCCAGCTCTTCAGAAATTACCTGATCAGCATTTGCAATCAACTCGTCAGTTTCAGGATCATAAATATTATGGAGAGATACTCTACCTAAGATTCTTTCAGAGATTCTTTCAACGATTTCGTCGTTTTTCTTCAATGCAGTAACTTCGGTTCCTCTTAAAGTTCCACAGTCTTCTTCTGTAACGATAACATCTTGTGCAACGTCTACCAGTCTTCTCGTTAAGTAACCAGCATCGGCAGTTTTAAGAGCGGTATCCGCAAGACCTTTACGGGCACCGTGGGTAGAGATAAAGTATTCTAAGATTGAAAGACCTTCTTTAAAGTTCGCAAGGATCGGGTTTTCGATGATTTCCGCACCAGTAGAACCAGCTTTCTGTGGTTTTGCCATCAAACCTCTCATCCCTGATAACTGACGGATCTGTTCTTTAGAACCCCTCGCTCCGGAATCAAGCATCATGTATACAGAGTTGAAACCACCTTGGTCAACTTTCATTCTGCTCATGATCATTTCAGTTAATCCTGCATTGGTATTTGTCCAAACGTCAATTACCTGATTATAACGTTCTGTATCTGTAATAAGACCCATGTTATAGTTGGCTCTAATCTCGTCAACAGCTTCAATAGACTGTGCAATCATCTGCTTTTTCTCAACAGGAACTACGATGTCACCTAATGAGAAAGAAAGACCTCCTTTAAATGCATTTGAATAACCTAAATCTTTCATTGCATCCAGGAACTTCACTGTTGTAGGGAAATCTGTATCAGCAAGGATTTTACCGATAACGTTTCTCAATGATTTCTTCGTTAAAAGCTCATTAATATATCCTACTTGCTTAGGTACAATCTGGTTGAATAAAATTCTACCTACAGAAGTTTCGATCAATCTTGTAACGATTTCTCCGTTTTCTTTGATCGGAAGTCTACATCTTACTTTAGCATTTAAAGATACTCTTCCTTCAGCATAAGCGATTTCCGCTTCTTCAGGAGAATAGAATGCAAGACCCTCTCCTTTTACTTTCATATCTTCTGTAGAGCTCAATTCTTTAGTCATGAAATAAAGACCAAGAACCATGTCCTGAGAAGGTACCGTAATTGGAGAACCGTTTGCCGGGTTCAAGATGTTTTGAGAACCTAACATCAATAACTGAGCTTCAAGGATCGCTTCTGGCCCTAACGGTAAGTGTACCGCCATCTGATCACCATCGAAATCGGCGTTGAATGCCGTTGTTACCAACGGGTGCAGCTGGATTGCCTTACCTTCGATCATCTTAGGTTGGAATGCCTGAATACCCAGTCTGTGAAGCGTAGGTGCTCTGTTCAATAGAACAGGGTGACCTTTCATCACATTTTCCAGGATATCATATACTACCGGCTCTTTTCTGTCAATAATTCTCTTTGCAGATTTTACTGTTTTTACAATCCCTCTTTCAATCAGTTTTCTAATAATGAATGGTTTGTAAAGCTCTGCAGCCATATCTTTAGGAATACCGCATTCGTGAAGCTGTAAGTTTGGACCTACAACAATTACCGAACGCGCAGAGTAATCTACCCTTTTCCCTAATAAGTTCTGACGGAAACGACCCTGCTTCCCTTTCAATGAATCTGAAAGTGATTTCAATGGTCTGTTTGATTCAGATTTTACAGCTGAAGATTTTCTTGTATTATCGAACAATGAATCTACTGATTCCTGAAGCATACGCTTCTCGTTTCTCAAGATTACTTCCGGAGCTTTGATCTCCAATAATCTTTTCAAACGGTTATTTCTGATAATTACTCTTCTGTAAAGGTCATTCAAATCGGAAGTTGCGAAACGTCCCCCATCCAACGGAACCAATGGTCTTAATTCTGGTGGAATAACCGGAAGTACACGCATAATCATCCACTCTGGTCTGTTGATCATTCTTGTATTGGCACCTCTTAGTGCTTCTACAACGTTCAATCTTTTCAGAGCTTCTGTTCTTCTTTGTTTTGAACCTTCGTTGTGAGCTTTGTGTCTCAAGTCGAAAGACAAGGCATCAAGATCAATTCTTTTTAATAATTCTTCAACCGCTTCAGCACCCATCTTAGCGATGAATTTGTTTGGATCAGAATCATCAAGATATTGATTTTCGATCGGAAGAGTTTCCATAATATCAAGGTATTCTTCCTCAGTAAGGAACTCCATGTGATCGAAATCTGAACCGTCTAATTTTTTAGCAATACCTTGTTGGATCACTACATATCTTTCGTAGTAGATGATCATATCCAATTTCTTGGAAGGAATTCCTAAAAGGTAACCGATTTTGTTTGGCAACGAACGGAAATACCAGATGTGAGCAATTGGGACTACCAGATTGATATGCCCGATTCTCTCTCTACGTACTTTTTTCTCCGTAACTTCTACACCACAACGGTCACAAACGATCCCTTTATAACGAATTCTCTTGTATTTACCACAAGCACATTCGTAATCTTTGATAGGACCAAAGATTTTTTCACAGAACAAACCGTCTCTTTCAGGCTTGTGGGTTCTGTAGTTAATAGTTTCCGGTTTAAGAACCTCCCCTCTTGAATCCTGAAGTATGGACTCCGGTGAAGCTAAACCGATGGTTATTTTATTAAATCTACTTGATTTATTTTTATTTGACATTTGTTAGATTTTAAATTTTAGATTTTAGATTTTAGATTAATTTCTGAATGTCTCCATTCAGCATTTATAATTTAAAATTTAAAATTATTCCTCTAGTCTTACGTCTAATCCAAGACCTTGTAACTCATGCAGCAATACATTGAAAGATTCCGGAATACCAGGTTCTGGCATTGCTTCACCTTTTGCAATCGCTTCATAAGTTTTTGCTCTACCAATCACGTCATCCGACTTCACAGTAAGAATTTCTCTAAGGATATTGGATGCTCCGAATGCTTCAAGAGCCCAAACCTCCATCTCTCCAAATCTCTGACCACCAAACTGAGCTTTACCTCCTAATGGCTGCTGAGTAATTAATGAATAAGGACCGATAGAACGTGCGTGCATCTTATCATCAACCATGTGACCCAGTTTCAGCATGTAGATTACACCTACTGTAGCAGCCTGTGTAAATCTTTCTCCTGTACCACCGTCATAAAGGTAAGTGTGACCAAATTTAGGAAGACCTGCTTTATCAGTATATTCTGTAATCTGATCAAGAGTAGCACCATCAAAGATCGGTGTAGCGAACTTCATTCCTAATTTCTGACCAGCCCATCCCAGAACTGTTTCGTAGATCTGACCGATGTTCATACGCGAAGGTACCCCAAGTGGATTCAAAACGATATCTACCGGTGTTCCGTCTTCCAAGAAAGGCATATCTTCTTCACGAACGATTCTTGATACGATACCTTTGTTACCGTGACGTCCTGCCATTTTATCTCCTACGTTCAGTTTACGCTTTTTAGCAATATAAACTTTAGCCAACTTCATGATTCCTGCAGGAAGCTCGTCTCCGATAGAAATTGCAAATTTCTCACGGTTTTTAACTCCCTGAATATCGTTGTACTTGATTTTATAATTGTGAATCAACTGTTTGATCAATTCATTCTTATCAGCATCAACCGTCCAGTCTGCACCGCTTACGTTTACATAATCTTCAACTGAAGTCAATAACTTATGAGTGAATTTCACCCCTTTACCGATAATTTCTTCATCTAAGTCATTAGTAACTCCCTGAGAAGTTTTACCGCTAACTAAAGTGTTTAATTTTTCGATTAAAGTATTTCTCAACTCGTCAAACTTAGCTTTGTAAGTATTTTCAATCTCTTCAAGCTTAAGTTTTTCTTCAGTTCTTTTCTTTTTATCTTTAATGTTTCTTGAGAACAATTTTTTGTTGATCACAACACCTCTTAATGAAGAATCTGCTTTCAATGAAGCATCTTTTACATCACCGGCTTTGTCACCAAAAATGGCTCTCAAAAGTTTTTCTTCAGGAGTAGGGTCAGATTCACCTTTTGGAGTGATTTTACCAATCATGATATCTCCAGGCTTCACTTCAGCACCAATTCTGATCATACCGTTCTCGTCAAGATCTTTCGTAGCTTCTTCAGAAACGTTCGGAATATCTGCTGTCAATTCTTCCATACCTAATTTGGTATCACGAACTTCCAAAGAATACTCATCTACGTGGATTGAAGTAAACCAGTCTTCACGAACAACTTTTTCGTTGATTACGATTGCATCCTCGAAGTTATAACCCTTCCAAGGCATGAACGCAACTACCAAGTTTCTACCAAGAGCCAATTCTCCTTTTTCAGTAGCATAACCGTCGCAAAGCACCTGTCCTTTTTCTACTACATCACCTACTCTTACGTTTGGTCTTAAAGTAATGGTCGTACTTTGGTTGGTTTTTCTAAACTTAGTTAAGTTATATGTTTTTGTAGCGGATTCGAAAGACACTAAATCTTCGTCTTCGCTTCTTTCATATTTAATAATAATCTTATCTGCATCTACATACTCTACAGTACCTCTTCCTTCTGCATTGATCAAGATTCTTGAATCTTTAGCAACCTGCTGTTCCAGACCTGTACCTACAATCGGAGCCTGTGGCTTCAACAAAGGAACTGCCTGACGCATCATGTTCGATCCCATCAACGCACGGTTTGCATCATCATGTTCCAAGAATGGAATCAATGAAGCTGAAATACCGGAAATCTGGTTCGGAGCAACATCTATTAAGTTAACTTCAGAAGGTTCAACAACCGGATAATCACCGTCAAGACGGGCAATAATTCTGTCTGTTTCAAAACCACCATTATCATTCAACTCAACATTCGCCTGAGCGATTACTTTATCTTCTTCATCTTCTGCATTTAAGTAAATCGGATCTGCATTCAAATCAACTTTACCATCTGCTACCTTTCTGTACGGAGTTTCGATGAAACCTAAAGTGTTGATTTTAGCATAGATACCTAAAGATGAAATCAAACCAATGTTTGGTCCTTCCGGAGTTTCAATAGGACAAATTCTTCCGTAGTGTGTATGGT
Organism: Chryseobacterium sp. L12; assembly: GCF_056133985.1. Lineage (NCBI taxonomy): Bacteria > Pseudomonadati > Bacteroidota > Flavobacteriia > Flavobacteriales > Weeksellaceae > Chryseobacterium > Chryseobacterium sp. L12. The sequence goes on from NZ_JBVYOF010000010.1 coordinate 55,898, forward strand.
GAACGTCACGAACCTCGAAACCTGCTCTTTCTCTTGATAAACCACCAGGTCCTAGTGCAGAAAGTCTACGCTTATGCGTGATCTCTGACAATGGGTTGGTCTGGTCCATGAACTGAGAAAGCTGGTTGGTACCAAAGAATGAATTAATAACTGATGTTAAAGTTTTAGCATTAACAAGATCAAGCGGAGTAAAGATTTCGTTATCTCTAACGTTCATTCTTTCCTTAATTATTCTTGCAATTCTGGAAAGACCTACACCAAACTGTCCTGCCAACTGCTCACCAACAGTTTTAATTCTTCTGTTTGATAAGTGGTCGATATCATCAACCTCAGCTTTAGAGTTTACCAATTCGATCAAGTGTCTTACAATCGCAATGATATCTTCTTTTGTAAGAACCTCAGTCGTAGTAGGAATATTAAGACCTAACTTTTTGTTCAATCTGTAACGTCCAACTTCACCAAGGGAATATCTTTGCTCAGAGAAGAATAATTTTTCGATAATTCCTCTTGCAGTTTCCTCATCTGGCGGATCTGCATTTCTTAACTGACGGTAAATATATTCTACCGCTTCTTTTTCAGAGTTGGTAGGGTCTTTTTGTAAAGTATTCTGAATAATAGAGAATTCGTTTGAATTTTCTTTGTGAATCAAAATAGATTTCACACCAGCATCCAAAATAAGATCTAAATGTTCTTTTTCAAGAATCGTTTCTCTGTCTAAGATGATTTCGTTTCTTTCGATAGAAACAACTTCACCGGTATCTTCGTCTACGAAATCTTCAAACCAAGTGTTCAAAACTCTCGCAGCCAATGTTCTTCCTTCTACTTTTTTAAGCGCAGCTTTAGAAACCTTCACTTCTTCTGCAAGGTCGAAGATCTGAAGAATGTCTTTATCAGATTCAAAACCGATTGCTCTTAATAGTGTAGTTAAAGGTAATTTTTTCTTACGGTCGATATAAGCGTACATTACGCTGTTAATATCGGTTGTAAATTCCATCCAAGATCCTTTGAAAGGAATAATTCTTGAATAGTATAGTTTGGTTCCGTTTGCGTGATAAGTCTGTCCGAAGAATACACCCGGAGATCTGTGTAACTGAGTTACAATAACACGCTCTGCTCCATTAATGATAAATGAACCAGAAGGAGTCATATAAGGTACCGGACCTAAATAAACATCCTGTACAACTGTCTGAAAATCTTCATGTTCAGGATCTGTACAGTACAATTTAAGTCTTGCTTTAAGAGGAACGGAGTACGTTAAACCTCTTTCCACACATTCGTCAATCGAATAACGCGGAGAATCTACCAGATAATCTAAGAATTCCAATACGAATTGGTTTCTGGAATCGGTAATTGGAAAGTTTTCCTGGAAGGTTTTGTGCAAACCTTCTTTCTTTCTGTCTTCAGGAAGTGTGTCTAACTGGAAAAACTCTCTGAATGACTCTAATTGGATGTCCAAGAAGTCAGGAGTGATAATCTTTCCTTTAGCCGAAGAGAAATTAATTCTCTCTACTCCCTTAGTTGTTGATGTTGTTTTACTCATAAAACTTTTAAGAAAGGGTTAAAAAATATTTTGTTTTTATTAAAAAATATCAGAAAAAGCTTTGAAGAGAAAAGAGGCAAGAGAAAGACATTTGGTGTTTGGCGCTATCAGAAGTGGTCTTTGTTCTTAATTCTTAATTCTAAATCTAATTCTAACTGCAACACTGGTATATCTTTTCACAGTGTAGTGCAAAATATTTTTATGATATCTTATGGGATTAAAATAACAGAATGAGTATAAAACACGAAAAGCCCTTTCAATTTACGAAAGAGTTGATTTTCAATATTTTATCGTATTATGTATAATTTAAGCGCCAAAAGAGACTGCAAATTTACATATTTTTTAGTTCTTAAACAAAAAAACCACCTCAAAATGAAGTGGTTAAAATTTACCTGCTAAATTTTATTTATGGTTTCCAGAAAGACCAGACCGTACCATTGAAAACAGCTAACTGTTTATTAAAAGTATCATACACTATCATTCCCGGAGCAGGATTGATAATATTAAGATGAGGACTCGCTACTTTCGGTAAAACCATCGCTTTATTCGTATCTTCCAAAACTAAAATTCCGGGAGTGGAAGTGAGTGTTCCTATCGCAGATTTAGCAAGAGTATTTTCTGTTGCTGAATTTTGTATAAGTACACCATCTACACTTGTTAATGGATCTACTGTAGTACCTTGTGTATTAATACTGAGATCCTTCCATGCAGCATTATATTTTACTTTCACTTTTTTATCAGTAAGATCATACACCATAGTCCCGTTTACTACACCCGTAACTGCTGCTGTAGAAGTAACCCAGGGTAAAACCATTCCACGGTTTCCTGTTTCAAAATCTAAAGATACCGATGGTGATGCAACACTTGCTTTTCCAATAGCTACCTGAGAAAAAACAGATACCGAAAACAAAGCAAACAATATTGTGATTATATTTTTCATTTTAAATTTCTTTTATTATTAATCTGTTTAATTAGTAGGACATGTCTGCGTATTGAAACAGGCCCAGCCTGCAGGAGTACCTGTGGTATTTACCTGTAAACAATCTAGTGTTGTATTGTAAACCATCATTCCTTCTACCAAATCAGCAGCAGGTATTGCTGCAATCTGAGCAGTTGTTAATCTGTTTAACACAAAACCTTTAGTTTTAGATTCTAAAGCAGTCCACGCTCCTTTTCTTACCATCGGCCAATTATTTCCAGACGCACTATTACCAGCTCTGTTTAGAGAAGTGATTCCGTGAGAAGTATCCAACACTGTTCCAGCGGTAACAGCCGGTCTGTAACAAACAGCCTGAGTATCTGTATCTGTAGCCGAGTTATTAGTTGTATTAGTTTCTGTAATATTTGAAGGCGGCGTAATAGTTACAGTATTTACGAGATTTCCGTTAAATGAAAAAGGTATACTCACTACTACGGTATAAGTAACAGTTCCACCAACAGGCAGGTTAACAACATCATTAATTGCGCCTGTTTGCGTTCCGGTAACTGAAGTAGTAGCTCCGCCTGCAACAACCGCCGTATAACTAACATTCGCCGACGGAATTCCTGAAGGCACAGGATCTGAAACGGTAGCACCCAAAACGCCAAACGGACCATTATTCCTCGCTACAATCGTATAAGTAGTGCTGGTTCCGGAAGAATAAGTGGTTACACCATTTGTTTTGGTCACCGCAAGATCAGAGCTGAAAGTAATTGGAGCTGTAACACAATGAGCACCATCATTGGCATTACTGCTCGGAGATCCAGAAATTAAAACTCTTTGTCCATTGGTGATATTAAACTGGTAAAAACCGCCTGCATTATCAGATCCATATAACTCACCTGTACTTGAGCCAAACATAGCTCCGAAAGATATCGCACCTGGCGCAGAACCTATTGGTGTTACAGCACCTGTTGTAGGATTAATAGAAACCAACTGCCCGTTAGTTGAATTTACAGTATATAATAATCCAGTTGTAACATTATAAGCCAAATCAGCAACATTAATACTTGCTGAAAGAGTGATCGTTGTTGCCGTCATAGTATTCAAATTGATACGGTAAATCTGATTATTATCTGAGTTTACTTTCACATAATAATTACCTAAATTATCAATCTCACCAGCATTGAAAGTTGCTACAGGCAGCCCTGTTACAGAACCTAAATTAATAGAAGTACCATCCGTATTAATTACAACAACATTATTTGAATTGAGAACCTGCATACCATATAAACGTCCATCTATCGGGTTCAGTCCTATAGCATTATAATTTACAGAAGCTGTTCCTATTGCTGGATAAGTAAAAGGATTTGTCGTTGTATTCACATTGTATAAAGTAGCCGTCTGAGAAAGGTACATTGCTGTAGTACAGCCAAAAGCATTAGCACACTGAACGTCTTGTATTACAGAATTCTGCGCAGTTCCAATCCCTTGTCCGACGTCGCTTCCTATATCAGCAGCACCTGATGTATTAACCAAGTTCGGAACACCATTGGCATTTATCCCACCATTAGCTGTTGTATTAATACTTCCGTTAGCGTTTATCTGTGACAATGTAACATTTTCATCACCTTCTACTGCATCAAAACAACCGTCTCCATCAGAATCAAGATCTAAATGATTTGGAATACCATCATTATCTGTATCACAGAGAGCAAGAGGTATAGAAATATTATCAAGACTCCAGTCATCCTGAGTGGCATTCATTCTGAATGCCAATGTTGCCGTAGCAGGTCCGGAATAAGGTATATTAATAGTAAAAGTTCGGGTTGTAAATCCTGTTTGTAAAGCTGTAGAAAATGGAGTAAAATCACTTACGGCTCCATTTGCCATGGTTATTGTTACATTATTGGTTCCCACAGTTCTTACCGTACTGTTATTCAAAGTGGCATAAACAACATTGTTAAGCAGAATATCAAGAGAAGCCGTACTCCCCGCTGCATTAGAACCATCCTGAGCTCCTACAGTAAGTGTTAAAGAGACCACCCCATTATAAGGCTTATCCAAATTTGATAATGATTGAGATAATGTTTGGTTTACAGCATTATCAGTAGTATTTTGAGCTGTTCCGCCTGCAGCCACCCAGCCGCCACTGTTTGTCCAACCATTTAAATTAGTAGTAAAAGTACCATTTGTTACCGTATTTGTTTCCGGGCATTCGACAGAGTCTAAAATACCGTCATTATCATCATCAAGATCTAGATCATTAGTTATTCCGTCACCATCAGTATCAGCTTTTACAATTACACTTATAAATGCATTAGAAGATGCACTTGGAGAACTTACACCATTCAGTGTATAATTATCTTGTATTGTATAAGGGATTGTAGCCATACCAACAAAACCAGCTACCGGAGTAAATGTTACTTGTCCGGTCGTCGTATTTACAGACCATGTTCCCTGAGTAGTAACAACCGAGGTCTGCCCACCAGTAAATCTTACAGTATTGGCAACAACACTTCCGTCGGGATCAGTATCATTAGTTGCCACATTTATCGTCACAGGTGTATTCTGAAGAGTAGTTGCATTATCATTTACAGCAATAGGTACAGCATTGATAGCATTTGCCGTAACCGAAACATTTATTGATTCAAAGCTGGATGTAGATGCATTAGAGCCAGGATAAAAGGTTAGAGTTCTTGTAGTTGCAGATGCTATAAAACGAAGTCTTCTTGTAACCCAAGTGTTTCTAGTTGCTACAGTTTGTGTAATATTTACTCTGGAGGCACCTTCTAATTGGTAAGCAAAGGCATCTATAAAAGTAGGACTATAAGCTGGTGCAGTTGCAGATAAAGTGTAGACCAAGACTTCATATTCTCTCCCAACTGTAAGACCAGACATTGTCACTCTTATTGCTTCCTCACCAGCAACAGTTCCTATATCTCTTAAAGTAATAAAGAAGTTATGATTGTTAGGAGGTACTGGTAAAGGGCTTGAGTTCCATGTAGCACCACCGCCTGTTGTTGTGTTAGTTGCAGCAGTAGTACGATTAGATACATCTGGTGTACCAGAAACTGTAGTCCAATTCGCATTGGGCGTACAGTTGGAACAAAGAGTTGTACCTTCTGAAGAGGCTATGGTTTGTGACAAAAGCCACGAGTTCATAAAAAACATTAAAACTAGTAATGTCCTATAAAAATATTTATTTTCCATATATGCTTAAAAGTATTAGAACACCTCATAAATATGAGGTATAAATTATAATATAAAAATTCTACATTCAAGCTAATACAGGTGGTGGTCTCACAGAAAAGACCTCTGAAAAACAACAATCTAATGATTTGTTATTGTAATAATGAAAATCTGTTTTGTGCAGAAAATCTAATGCTATTTTAATAACATAAAATTCTGCAGTACAGCTGATTTTCAGAAGATTATAAGAATAGGAAGTGGTTGCCGAATCTTTAAAGAGATGTGATAGAGAAAGATAATCTTGTGATGAAGGATATTCTTTTAGATTATGAAAATCAAAAGATCTCTTACGTCTTTCAAAATCATCAATTTTCTTTTTAACTTCCTGAAAAGCCAGCTTATCTTTTTTTTCTTTTGCCGCTTTTACATTTTTTTTAAGATCGTATTTCTCTTTTAAAGTATTTTTCTCTGAATTAAATACTATAAATTCTTTATTATTTAAACTATACTCTTTGTAAATATATTTTGAGTGAACTTTTTTGTTGAAATTCTCATCAGACGAATATATCTGCACATCACCGTGAAGTGTAATTTCCTGACTACTCCCAAAACCTTCCTGCGCATTTACAAACAGATTGAAATTGAGAAAAATAGCAAAAAGAATGAACTTCAATCCCGGAAAAGAAATTGTTAGATTTTTATATAAGTTAGTATTTAATAAATGTATTTTCAAAAAGACGTGGTATTTTGCAAAAATAGCAATTATTCTGACAAATAATATGAATTTCAAATTAATATTACAAAAAAAATTGCTTTCAACAATAGAAAGCAATTTATAATTATATTATTCTTAATATATCATTGAATCGGCTCCAATATTTTTAATGATGATGAAGTTCCTGCCATAGTGGTACTCAATACTGCCGTATTTTGTGACTGACCAATCGTTAAAGTACTGCCTATAGGAACATTTCTTTGGGCACATGCAAATTTATAACTGTGAGTCCCTACACTTAAATTGGGTATAGAAGCATTTAAAGTAAGTATTCGATACGAACCTGATGCGCCACTTACAATCCCGGTTCGTGTAAATTTCAGCTGATTATCAATATATATCCCGCAGCCAAACGATCCTGTTGCATCTGTACCGGTAACCTGCGCTACTGTCTGTACAAAAATATTAACAATATTGGACGCCTTAGTAATCTTGAAGCTAGGCTCACCTACTCCAGTAATTTCTAACCATCCTGTAGTAAGCGGCTGATTCTCATCATACGGTACTCCATTAACTCCTGTTCCTGCAAAAGAAACTCCTACAGTAGTTGATTTTAATGATGATCCAGTAAGGACGAATCCATCCAGATAACCATTGGGCAAGTCAAATTTTTTCCAAGTAGGATTAGCTGCTCCATTAGCAGAAATCAAATCCCCTACTGTCCCGGAGCTTCCAACAGCTGAGTTTGTACCTCCCAGGTTGATTTCATTATTTACATTCATCGTTCCGTTAACATCTAAAGTAGACCGTGGTACTGTTGTGCCGACTCCAACATTTCCGTTTTGTGCTAATAGAGCATTCAGATTCATTATCACGGATAAAAACAAAATATTTTTTTTCATTGTAACTACTTATTAAGGATTATACACAGGAACTGTATTGCCTGCATTTGGTTTTTCATACGTTTCTATGACTAAAGAAGATTTAGTCATAAAATCATTCAAATTATTGGCGATATGTTTTCCTATTCCCAATTGACCGGTAAAAGTATTGATATTAGCTCTCTTCTTACATGCAACTCTTGCAGTATGATTTCCTGTAGGCAAATCTTTCACTACAGCAATCAAATCATAAGTGTAAAAAGGGGTTACAGCAGCTCCTGGCTGATTAAGGGTGTACACACGAATTCCTTTAAGTAAATCATCTACAAAAATACCACACGAGAAATCTGCAGCTGTAAACTGATTTGCAGATTCTAGATGGGCAATCGTTTCAAATGTTAATATAGATATATTTTGTGTATTATCTATTTGAAAACTACGCTGAAGTTCTGTAATCTCAGTCCCGGCAAAACTTGCGAAAGTTTGATTCAAAGTATGTAATTGAAATCCTGAGCCAGCAGTATTAGCTGCGAAAATAATTCCGTTGCGTGTTTCACTAGCCTCATTATTAAAAATTGTATATAAAAAAGGATCAAAATCTGGTCTTCTTATAACTTTCCAAACAGGAGGGTTATTGGCTCCCTGAGAAACCAGAACCGAACCCACATCACCCAACAATCCGTTTACGCTGTCAGAACCGCCCAGATAAATTCTGTTTCTTATGCTTAAATTACCCTGCACATCTAATCTTGCTCTTGGTGTTTCGGTATTGATGCCTACTTGAGAAAAAGCAAGACCATTTATGAAAATCATTGCAAGAACAACTATATATTTATTAAAAATCATCATTTGTCTAATATATTATTTTAACCTGTTCACTGACATCAAACTTCAATATTGATCTCAGCATAAAATTATTTACTGTCTGTGTACCATCTGTAGTAGTTCTACCGATTGCAAAGTGATACCCAGTTGCACTTGAGGTAATTCTTCTGCAAGCCACTTTTACCGTGTGAGGTCCCGCTGAAAGATTGTTTACAGTATAGCTTAATGTAAAAATTGACTGATTTTTTGCCCCTTTGTTGTTTATCGCATTAATTTGGTCTGCTCTGATCGCTCTCAGCTGATCATCTATAAAGATTCCACAGGCAAAACGCACAAACGCACCTGTAGTTGTCCCTACATTAGACATCTCCAAACCTGTCTGAAATAAAAAATTAGTTCGGTTCAATGTATTTTTAATCGTGAAGCTTGAAGCTAAGTTTGGTATTGGGCTCCACACAGGATTAGAGGAAGTAATACTTTCTCCAAACGGACTGGTTGCTATACCGTCACCTGTACTTGTATTACCAAAGTTAATTCCGATTTCATCAGTAGTTGCATTAGATTCAGTAATTCTATATTCATCCTGTTCAAAAAAACCAAGTTTGGAAGTTTTCCATTCCGGAGTTACATTATCTCCTTGCGAAACTAGTATTTGATTATTTGTTCCCGGGTTACCGTTTGTCGTTTTTGTTCCCCCCACCCTAAGCTCATTTCTTAAGGTAATATCTCCATTCACATCAAGCGTAGACTGTGGCGCCGTAGTATTTATTCCTACTTGAGCAAATGAAATAACACCGGCAAACAATGCCGATATCATTATGCATTTAAATTCCATAATATTAAATTAATTGATAAATAAAAATTGAATTGGTTATTCAGTTTTTGTTGGTTTAAGATTGCTTTAGCAATCAAGCACTTGCATAGGTGGAGGTCTTACAGAATAAAATGTGGAATAATGATAAGTAGAATATACACTTTTATAAAGTGCGTATTTCTGACTGTAAACAAATTCTAAGCTTACGTTTATTTTCTCTGTGAACTTAAGAAAATATTTTAGAAAATTATATGTAGACGTTTCGTGTACAAACGAAGTATTAATACTTTTACCGGTGTTCAGATGCTCATCAGAAGGCACGTTATTAAACTTATAACTAATAACTTTCCTTTTTTTAAGATAAATTTTAGTTTTAGCTAAAAGCTTTTCTTCTGTTTTTGTTTCTGTCGCTATTACTTTTCTATGATCTTTATCTGAAATTTCTTTGTTAGATTGTTCGCCTTTAACAATTAGTCGGGTTTTATCAGCAGAAATTGTAAGACTGATTTCGGATTTATTTACCGTTATGGTTTTATCAGTAATCTGTTGAGTAAAATCAGGATCTCCCGAATATATAAAAGCTCCCTCTGATACATATATCTGACTTTGCTGAGGTTCATCAACATTTTGGGCTAATGCGTTGTTGAGGAAAGAAACAAACAACAATAAAAATAAAGACAAATATTTTACATTTTTGTCTTTACCATATTGATTTGACTTCTTGCCTAAAAAAGCTGCAGCGATGATATTGTATTTTTTTTGCAAAGATACAAAACAATATTTACAGTATTACAGCATAAACACTTTACAAAATTCATATTATCAATCATGATAATTTCATTTAATTCTACTGATAAAATAAAAAAAGCTGCTCCTATATGGAACAGCTTCAAATATTGTAAGAAAATGAATTACTTCAATTCTACTTCAGCACCAGCTTCTTCTAATTGCTTCTTAAGAGCTTCAGCTTCGTCTTTAGAGATACCAGTCTTGATTGGAGCAGGAGCACCATCTACGATATCTTTAGCTTCTTTAAGACCAGCACCAGTTAAATCTTTTACCAATTTAACGATCGCTAATTTAGAAGCACCTGCAGACTTAAGAATTACGTCGAATTCTGTTTTTTCTTCAGCAGCTTCACCTGCACCACCACCTGCAACAACTACTGCAGCAGCAGCTGGCTCAATTCCGTACTCATCCTTAAGGATAGCAGCTAATTCATTTACGTCTTTTACTGTTAAGTTTACTAGCGTTTCAGCTAAATTTTTTAAATCTGACATTGTTGTAATGTTTTTGTTGATTATTTATTTAATTTTTTGAGTGTAATTATTCAGCAGCTGGAGCTTCTCCTTCAGCAGCCGGAGTTTCAGTAGCAGGAGCCTCTTCTGCCGCAGGTGCAGCTTCTTCAGCTTTAGCTTCTACTGTCTCAGGTTTGTTTTGAAGAGCAGAAACAACTCTTTGGATTGGAGACTGAAGTAATCCGATGATTTCTCCGATCATTTCCTCTCTAGACTTGATGTTTGCCAACATCTCTAGGTTGTTGTCACCAACATAGAAGGTTTCCTGTACAAAAGCGGACTTCAATGCAGGCTTCTCTTCCTTTTTTCTAAAGTCTTTGATTAATTTTGCCGGAGCATTAGCTGTTTCAGCAATCATTAATGCAGAGTTACCTTTGAAAGTCTGGAACATTTCAGAATAATCAACTCCTTCAATCTGTTCCATTGCTTTTTGCAAAAGTGTATTTTTCACCACTTTTACTTTAATATTTTGCTTGAAAGCCTGTCTTCTGAAGTCAGAAGATTTAGCAGCGTTCAAACCATCTAGATCTGCTACATAAACTACTTTAGCATCCTGAAGCAAATCTTTGATCTCTTGTATTGCTACAACTTTTTGGTCTTTTGTCATTGTCTTAAGGATTATAATTAGTTAACAGATTTAGTATCAATTGCAATACCCGGACTCATAGTAGAAGAAAGGTAGATAGACTTCACATAAGTACCTTTAGCAGCAGTTGGCTTCATTTTGATCAAAGTAGAAATTAATTCCTGAGCATTCTCCTTGATTTTAGCAGCATCAAAAGACACTTTACCAATACCAGCGTGGATAATACCGTATTTATCTACTTTAAAGTCAATTTTACCCGCTTTTACTTCAGTTACTGCTTTACCAATTTCCATTGTTACAGTACCCGATTTTGGGTTAGGCATCAAACCTCTTGGTCCTAATACTCTACCCAATGGTCCTAATTTACCCATAACAGCCGGCATCGTAACAATAACGTCTACATCTGTCCAGCCATCTTTTATTTTTTGTAAATATTCGTCAAGACCTACATAGTCTGCACCAGCTTCTTTAGCCTCAGCTTCTTTATCCGGAGTTACTAAAGCCAATACTTTAACATCTTTACCAGTTCCGTGAGGAAGAGATACAACACCTCTTACCATTTGGTTTGCTTTTCTTGGATCTACACCCAATCTTACTGCGATATCAACAGAAGCATCAAACTTTGCAGTGTTCACCTCTTTTACAAGAGCAGAACCTTCTTCAAGGTTATAGATTCTTCCTTTTTCTACTTTGCTTAAAGCTTCCTTTTGCTTTTTAGTCAATTTTGCCATTTCTCTAAGTATTAAGCGTTAAAAGTTGGTTTAGTTCCTGTTACTCTTAATCCCATAGATCTAGCAGTACCTGCAACCATAGAAACTGCAGAATCCAAAGTAAAACAGTTAAGATCCGTCATCTTGTCCTCAGCGATCTTTTGAACCTGAGCCCAAGATACAGCACCTACTTTGTTTCTGTTTGGTTCTCCGGAACCACCTTTGATTTTAGCCGCATCCATCAACTGGATTGCTGCAGGAGGAGTTTTGATTACGAATTCAAAAGATTTGTCTTCATATACTGTAATTACTACAGGTAAAACTTGTCCTGGCTTATCTTGAGTTCTTCCGTTAAATTGCTTACAAAACTCCATGATGTTCACACCTGCAGAACCCAAAGCCGGACCTACTGGTGGAGAAGGGTTAGCAGCGCCACCTTTCACCTGAAGTTTTACCATTTTAAAGACTTTTTTAGCCATTTTTTATTTTTTAAATTTGAATAATTAATGAGTTTGGAAGCATTTATTATTCAGTAGGTTACCTACTCACATACAGCAATCCTACTTTCGGACTGCAAAATTATGAAAAATATTTTGAATAGCAAATACTTAATGAATTAAAATCAGGAAAATTAATAATTCAAACTGCTAAAAAAGATAAATTAAAAATAAAAGCCACTTATTTTACAATAAGTGGCTTTCAATATTCTATAAATATAATCTATACTTTCTCTACCTGCATATAGCTTAACTCCATTGGAGTTTTTCTTCCGAAGATTAGAACTGATACTTCAATTTTCTTTTTATCCTCAAGAATTTTTTCAACTGTTCCGTTGAAGCCATTGAAAGGTCCGTCGATTACTTTTACATTTTCACCAACAATAAAAGGAATTTCTGCATCAGTGGCAAATTCTGAAAGCTCATCCATTCTGCCAAGCATTCTGTTAACCTCTGATTTCCTCATAGGAACAGGATCTCCTCCCTTGGTAAGGCTCAAAAATGAAATAACTCCCGGAATATTTTTAATAACGTGAGGAATCTCACCCATTAAATCAGCCTCAATCATTAGATAACCAGGATAATATGGTCTTTCTTTAGGTACTTTTTTCCCATTTCTAAGCTGAATAACCTTTTCCATAGGAATCACTACCTGAGTAACATACTGCTCAAAACCCAAACGTTTGATTTCTGTCTCAATGTAGTTTTTCACTTTATTTTCCTGTCCGCTGATTGCTTTCAGCACATACCATTTCAATTCGCTCATTATGGAAAATATCTTTTATTAGTTGAAGCTGTTGATTAGTATTCCTATAATGTTGCTGATTGCTTTGGAAAACAATTCATCAACTCCAAAAGTAAAAAGCGATAAAATTACAGTCGCTACAGTTACTACAATGGTAGAAGACTGTAAATCTGCCCATTTTGGCCATTCTACTTTATGTCTGAATTCGTTATAAGAACCTTTTAAAAAATCGACAAATGAACTCATAATTTATATTTGCACGGGCACAAGGATTCGAACCCTGATCAACGGTGTTGGAGACCGGTATCCTACCATTGGACGATGCCCGTAGATTAAAAAGTTCCGTAAGCTTCCTTACGGAACTTTGTTATATTAAGATGATTAGTCTAAGATTTCAGTAACCTGACCAGAACCAACTGTTCTACCTCCTTCTCTGATCGCAAATCTAAGACCTACGTTAAGAGCGATTGGCTGTAACAATTCTACAGAGATTTCTAAGTTATCACCAGGCATTACCATTTCTACACCTTCTGGTAAGAAGATCTCACCTGTAACGTCAGTTGTTCTTACATAGAACTGAGGACGGTATTTGTTATGGAATGGAGTGTGACGTCCACCTTCTTCTTTAGAAAGGATATATACAGAAGCCTTGAATTTTTTGTGTGGCTTCACAGAATCTTTCTTAGCGATAACCATACCTCTCTTGATGTCAGTTTTTTCAATACCTCTCAACAATAGACCTACGTTATCACCAGCTTCACCTCTGTCTAGGATTTTTCTGAACATTTCAACCCCTGTAATTGTAGAAGTTAATTTTTCATCACCCATACCAACGATATCTACAGGATCACCTGTATTGATAATACCAGCTTCGATTCTACCAGTTGCTACAGTACCTCTACCTGTAATAGAGAATACGTCTTCAATTGGCATCAAGAATGGCTTATCAGTATCTCTTACCGGCTCTTCGATCCAAGTATCAACAGCATCCATTAAAGCTTCAACGCTCTTGAACCACTGATCTTCAGTGTTAACAGGGCTAGAAGTAGCAGCTGTAAGTGCACCTAATGCAGAACCTTGAATAACCGGAGAGTTATCACCGTCGAAATCATAAGTAGACAATAGGTCTCTCAATTCCATTTCAACTAGTTCTAATAATTCAGCATCGTCTACCATGTCAACTTTGTTCATGAAAACAACAATTCTAGGTACGTTTACCTGACGACAAAGCAAGATGTGCTCTCTAGTCTGAGGCATTGGTCCGTCAGTAGCAGCACACACAACGATTGCACCATCCATCTGAGCAGCACCAGTTACCATGTTCTTTACATAATCTGCGTGACCTGGGCAGTCAACGTGAGCATAGTGTCTTTTTTCAGTTTCGTACTCGATGTGAGCAGTATTAATAGTGATACCTCTTTCTTTTTCTTCAGGAGCAGAGTCAATAGCAGAGAAGTCTTTTTTCTCAGCAAGACCTTTGCTCGCTAGTACAGCAGAAATAGCTGCAGTAAGTGTAGTTTTACCATGGTCAACGTGACCAATAGTACCAATGTTCAAGTGTGGTTTGTTACGATTAAACGTTTCCTTTGCCATGATTTAAATTATTTATTTATTGTTTTATTCAAATTTTCGGTGTGCAAATATAATGAATTTTTATATACCAAAATCTTTTTATCAAAAAAAGTTTAAATATTCAAACCCAGTAAAGTCACAAACCTCATCATTCCGTAAACAGAAGTGCAAATTTAAACAAAAATTTGATAAAAAAAAATTGCATTTTGAAAATCCAAGTCAATTTTTCTTTCGTAAATGACCATACAACCTTAAAATTAAATTATTATGAGAAAACTTTTTTACTCTTCAATTGTGGCATTTGCCTTAGTCTCGGTAGTATCTTGTGATGATGACAACGGAATGACCGAAGAACCTATGATGAACGTGATGAAACCTGATGTAATGGTTTATGGATTGACCGGCAATAATCAGCTGGTTTCGTTCAATGCCAATAATTCTGCCGCTTTTACTTCTACAAAAACTATTTCGGGAATTCCGTCAGGAGAAAAATTATTAAGTATTGACTTCAGACCTGCTACCGGCGAGCTTTATGCGGTATCAGATGCCAGTAGGTTTTACATTATCAATACATCTACGGGTGCTTCAAGAGCTGTAAGCAATAACGCATTCAGCCCTATGATTTCGGGAGCTGTAGCTTCCATTGACTTTAATCCTACTGTTGACAGAATAAGACTGGTTACCAACACCGGGCAAAATCTCAGACTCAATCCCGAAACAGGTGCGGTAGCTGCAACAGATACAAGTATTGCCACATCTTCTTCCATAATGGGAGTTGCTTATACCAATAGTGTATCCGGAGCAGCTTCCACTATTCTTTATGATTTGGATGTAACTTCAGGAAAATTATTCAAACAAGATCCTCCTAACAATGGCGTCTTGGTAGAAGTAGGAAGTTTAGGCATCACTTTTACAGGACAGGCAGCCTTTGACATTAATCCAGATAATAAAATTGCATTAATGGCAGCCACAACCGGAACTCAGAATAATCTGTACACTTTGGATCTAAATAACGGAAAAGCAACCGCCATAGGATCACTTTCGGAGAAAATTATCGATCTGGCAATTCCGACGAACCCTGTCGCTTATGCCGTAGATAACTCCAACGCTCTTCAGATTTTTAACCCTAATAATCCACAGCCTGTATCTAAGGCAATAACAGGATTGCAGACCGGAGAAAATATTGTTGGTATTGATTTCAGACCTACCAACGGACAGCTGTATGCAATGGGAAGCACAAGCAGAATGTACACAATCAACCTGGGGACAGGGGCTGCAACGCAAGTGGGAGTACAATTTCCGACACTTTTATCGGGTACTCAGTTTGGTTTTGATTTTAATCCTACCGTTGACAGAATTAGAGTAGTAAGCAATACCGGACAAAATTTAAGACTCAATCCGAATGACGGAACTATTTCTGCGGTAGACGGAATGATTAATCCCGGAACTCCTTCTCTAGGAGCAGCGGCGTATACCAATAATTTTGCAGGAGCCACTTCTACCATGCTTTTTGTAATTGATACCAATACAGACAAAGTATATCTGCAGGATCCGCCAAATAACGGAACATTGGTAGAAAGAGGAGCCTTGGGAATCAATATTGACGGAGCTAACGGCTTTGACATCGGTAGTATGAGCCAGAAAGCATATTTGGTCGCTACTGTTGGAACTACCACAAATATTTATACTATTAACACAACCACAGGTGCAGCCACATCGCTGTCATCATATCCTAATGCTGTAAGAGGATTTGCAGTAGGATTAGGTTTTTAATTTCAGCAGACACAAATTTATCATAGCAGAGGCGCAGTTAGATTTCTACTGCGCCTCAATTGCTTTAAACATAATTACCTAGACTTTTTATCTTAAAAGAGTTTATAAATGCAATATACTATCATCGCAGATTCTATATTAACTCAGATCTTTTACTTCTGTTGAATATCCAAAAGATTATTGGAAAAATGAGTAGTGTGAGGACTGTAGCCGTAATTAATCCACCAATAATGACAATTGCCAAAGGTTTTTGAGATTCTGAGCCAATTCCTGTAGATAATGCAGCAGGCAGCAAACCGATAGAAGCCATCAAAGCAGTCATAATAACAGGTCTGGTTCGGGATTTTACTCCATTTAATATGGAATCATCCAATGAAAGACCTTTTTTGAAATTCTGGTGAAATTCCGTAATGAGAATAACACCGTTTTGGATACAGATTCCCAGTAAGGCGATCATTCCCACCCCTGCAGAAATTCCGAAATTCATATTGGTGACATGCAAAGCAATGATCCCGCCGATTAATGCAAAAGGTACATTTGCCAAAACTAAAAGAGAATCTTTCATATTTCCGAAAAGAATAAAAAGAAGAAAAAATATTCCCATAATACTGATCGGAACAACCTGCGTCAGTCTTTTCGTTGCTCTCTGCTGATTTTCAAACTGACCGGTCCATCCTATCTTATATCCTTCCGGCAAATTGATTTTTGAAACTTCTTTTTGTGCATCGGCAATCGTTCCGCCCAAATCACGATCACGGATAGAAAATTTCACCCCGATATAACGCTTGATATCATCACGATAAATGAATGCAGCGCCATTATTTTTCACAATACTTGCTACTTCTTTCAAAGGTATCATCGCGCCGTCTTGCGTAGGAATCATCAGCGAAGCAATATCATTTTCATCTTTCCGATATTCCTGAGAATAACGAAGCCGAATCGGGAATTTTCTTTCGCCATCATACATTTCAGAAGCTGTTTTCCCTCCAAAAGCCATTTCCAGAACAGTCTGCGCATCTTCTGGCATAACTCCGTAAGCTGCCATTTTGTTTCTGTCCCAAACCACGTTTACTTCCGGCTGCCCAATATTTTTGATAATTCCCGCATCACGTACTCCATCTACATCTTTTATTGATTTTAAAACTTTTTCGGCTAAATCATCTAAAGTCTGAAGATTATCACCATAAATTTTAATCCCATTTTCTGCTTTAAAACCTGCGACTGCTTCTGCTACGTTATCTGAAATCGGCTGTGAATAATTGAAAATTATTCCCTGATAATTTCTCAGTTTTTTATCTATTTCTTCAATCAGCTGATCGTAACTGATTTTACGTTTCCACTCATCTTTCGGCTTTAAATTTACTGCAAACTGCACAAATCCGAATCCGTTCGGATCAGTTCCGTCGTTACTTCGTCCGGTTTGCGCCAAAACATCGGTCACCTCAGGAACGTTCATAATATCTTTCTTCAGAATATCAGCTGTTTTCAGAGATTCTTTTAATGAAGAACTCATCGGCATTTCGGCTGTAATCCAAAGCGAACCTTCATTAAGCTGCGGTAAAAATTCTGTTCCTAAAAATTTTGCTGAAAAAAGACTTATTGCCATACAAGAAATAGCTACCAGCAAACTAATTTTTTTATTCCTGAAAGTAAACTTAAATCCATTCAGAACAATTCTGTCCCAGAAATTAACAAATGGATTGTTTTTTTCTCTTACATTTTTATTCAAAAGCAAATGAGTAAGAACAGGAACTAAAGTGAGCGTAAAAATAAGGGCTCCCATTAATGCAAAACCAAGTGTAAAAGCTAATGGAGAAAACATTTTTCCTTCTACTTTCTGAAAAGAGAAAATCGGGATCAGAGAGGTAATGATAATCAGCTTAGAAAAGAAAATTGCTTTTCCCAAGCCAGTTCCGGTCTGCTTGATCCAGCCTGCTTTGGCTAATTTATTGAATCGTTCGTGACCATATTTTTTGGCTTTATGATCCAGCATTACAAAAATACCTTCTACCATGACGACGGCTCCGTCTATGATAATCCCAAAATCTACTGCTCCAAGCGATAATAGATTGGCACTCATCCCTGCCATTTTCAGGCATAAAAACGCAAAAAGCAGAGACAGCGGAATGATGATGGAAACAATCAGTGTAGTACGCCAGTCTGCCATAAAAATCAAGACAATGACTGTTACAAGAATAATTCCTTCCAGAAGATTGTGCATTACGGTTTCTGTAGTAAAATCCATCAGATTGTCACGATCATAGAAAGTAACCATTTTGACATCTTTGGGAAAAATTTTTTCGTTGAGCTCCTGAATTTTAGCTTTTACACCCACCAAAACTTCACGCGGGTTTTCACCTTTTCTCATCACCACAATCCCTTCTACAGTATCATCATGTTTATTGAGACCTGCCTGTCCTACTCTTGGCAATGAACTTTCGTGGACTTCTGCCACATTTTTAACCAAAATAGGATTTCCGTTGTCATTATGAATAGTTATATTGGCAATATCATCAACAGACTGCACCAAACCAATACCTCTCACCACATAAGCCTGACCGTTTTTTTCAATAATATCTCCTCCTACATTCAGGTTGCTTTTGGTAACCGCTTCGTATACTTCAAGGGGTGTCAAACCATATTTATCCAACGCTCTCGGATCTGTACTCAATTCAAAAACTTTTTCCTGACCACCAAAAACATTGATATCGGCAACTCCCGGAACTCCACGAAGTGCTCTGTCTATCACCCAGTTTTGTAAGGTTAAAAGCTCACGGGAATCTTTAGTTTTGCTTTCTAAAGTATATCTGAAAATCTCACCGGTAGGTCCGTAAGGAGGCTGCACTTCAGGGTCAATTCCTTCGGGAAGACTCACATTTCTGAGTTGATTATTAACCATATTCCGGGCAAACATATCATCAACCCCATCATCAAAAAGTATTTTAACAATCGAAAGCCCAAACATCGTATTGCTTCTTACGCTTGTTTTTTTCTGAACCGGACTCATTGCAAGTTCTATAGGTGTTGTTACAAAACGTTCTACTTCTTCCGCACTTCTCCCCTCCCATTGTGTAATAATCACAATCTGCGTATTGGTAACATCAGGAAAAGCCTCAATCGGCATATTTTTGAAGCTTATAAATCCCGCAATCGCCAAAATCCCTACCCAAACGAAAGTAAAAGCTTTATTTTTGAGTGAGAACGCGATGATATTTTTGATAAATTTATTCATTTGAACAGATGTTTAGATATTAGGTTTAGCTTTATTTCTAATCCCTAATGTTTAATTGTATCTAAAGAATTTAAAAAGAATTTAAAAACCATTAAGAACAATGAAGTTTAAAACTGAATTAAGAAACATCGAATTGATGCTTGTGGTTTATAAAATAGGTTAATTCTCAATTGTTTACTGCTTTCTGTATCTTAATGGCTAAAGAATTAATTTTTTAATGAACGATAAATCAGCAACTGATTATTGGTAATTACGTTTTCACCTTCTTGAAGACCTTCAGAAATGTATGTGAAGTCTCCCTCTTGCTTCAGCACCTGAATCTCCTTGATCTTCACATCAGTTCTTGATTTGAAAACAACAACATAACTTCTGTCATCATCAAAAATGACTGCCTTTGAGGGAACAGAAAGAGCTGTTTTATTTTCAGACTTTAAAACTTTAATGGTTGCTTTGCTATCGGGAATCAACAATCCGTTGGCATTATCCAAAACCACTCTTGCCTGCATTGCGTTGGTTTCAGGATTAATGATTTTAAATATTTTGTCAATTTTACCGGTGAAAATTTTGTCAGGATAAGAAAGAGTGGAAACCTGAGCCAGCATTCCCAGACTTATTTTATCAATGTCAGATTCATTCACATTCATAATTGCCCAGACATTGGTGGTATTGGCTACGTCAAAAATATTTTCGCTGCGGTCACTTCTCAGCTGCATATCTTTATTAATATCTTTATGTACAATATAACCACTGATAGGCGACAAAACACTGTAAATGTTTCCATTTCTTACATTGTAAACCGTGCTTACAGCACTTGCTCGCTGTAATTGATCTTCTGCTTTCTGCAGCTGACTTCTAGCCTCAAGAACCTCCCTCTCTGTGGTGAGTTTTCCCTCATACATTTCTTTTGCGACTCTGAGATTGTTTTTAGCTACAATTAAATCAGTTTTAGCATCGCTTATCTCTTTCTGAATTTCAGCCAATTCTGTACTTCTTATCGTTGCGAGAACCTGCCCTTTTTTCACATAATCTCCAAGCTCAACATTCACGCTCATCACATTTCCGCCCACCAAAGGAAAAACATCAATATAAGAATTGGCATCTGCAGCAATTTTACCATAGAAGCTGTAATAATCTTCAATCACTCGGGTTTCTGCTTTTACAGTCGAAATAGATTCCAGCATGGTGTTGCTCAGTTCAAAACCTTTTGGTTCTGGAGTTTTTGCAATTTCTGGCTTAGAGCATGACCATAAAAGCAATGCTGAAAATATAGTTGTAATTATCTTTTTCATTATAGAATTTTTTAAACTAAAGAAGCGCAATGATTTTTAAATAACTTGTTTTAATATTGCAGATGTTTTTGTCCTGACTAAAATTATTTTAATAGAAGATTTTAGTCTGTACCAATTGTTTGAGTCTTTCAGCAGACCGGATCAGCTCATTCTTCATATCATAAATCTGAAGCGCAGTTTGTCGGTAACTTTCCATAAAATCTGTAAATTCAATCAGACTGATATTTCCATTTCTGAAATTTTTAAGCATTCCGTTATACACCAGATCAAGATTGTCTAGATCAGTTGATTTTATTTCAGCTAGCTGCTCATATTGGTTTTTCCACGCCAGAAATGCAGATTGCACCTTAGTTTCAAGATCCAGTTTCTGAAATTCTGCATTTTTCTGATTCTGTTTTATCGCAAAATTGGCTCTTTCAACATTTCCTCTGTTGCTTTTCCAAAGAGGTAAAGGAATTCCTACTTTCAGATTGATTTCATTATTAAAAGTTCCGGAAGCCTGATCGTATTCTGCTCCCACAGTGAGATCGGGAACATTCATTGATTTCTGCCACAAAGCATAAAGTTTGGCATTTTCAATAAGCTTCAGACCAAATAAATAGTCCGCATTATTTTCCAATGCCTTTCTTTTGAGCTCATCTTCGTCTCCGAATGGTTGCGAAGCAAGTATTTCTTTTACTTCATTATCTGAAATTTGCGGATCTATTCCTTCTGTAATTCCGGTAAGGACTTTTAGGTTCTGATCAAATTCAAGAATATTTTTATTGATTTCAACTTTATCATTATTAAGCTGAATCACAATACTCTGCAGACGAACCTCATCTTTCAGCGAAACATTTCCTTTTGCTGACTGGATTTTATAAGCTTTCAGAAGATCATTCATATAACCCAGCTGCTTATTGATGCTTTCAAGCTTAAGTTTTTCGTAATAAAGGTTATAATAATTGGTATGAAGCTGGGTTCTAAGCTCTATTAAAAGTTGTGCAAACTGAAGTTGCGCAAGTTCTTTGTTGGATTTTGCGAAAGCAACTTCATTTTTCTTTTTTCCACCCATATAAATCAGCTGGGTAACTTCTAAACCTTTAGCTCTTCCTGCATCCAGAAATCTTCGTCCTTCGGGATTGTAACCATTAATGTAGCCATTTACCTGAGGTAGTTCCCAGATTTTCGCCTGCAGAATATCTGCATCAGCCATATTGATGCTGTATTGCTCGGCAAGAAGCTGTAGATTGTTTTGCTGAAAAGCATTTTCGCAATCTAAAAGTGACATTTGCTGCTGCGCCGAAATAATTGAAGAAATTATCACAAACAGCCCTGCAATTTTGTTCATTCTCTCTATTTTGAAGCAAAAATGAGGCTGTCTGATTAAAACGAACTTAAAGGCTGCTTAAAAAAAAATTAAATTATATTATAAAGCACAGAATGATGAAAAATGGTATTTGATTATCTTAAAATCTATGTAGTAGTGAAAATTACTTTAAAAACATTAAGATCTTCTGAGTGGGCTGCGTAAACAATATCGGCACTATGATATTCCAGAACTCGTTTTACGATTCTGAGTCCCAATCCGGAACCTGCAATATTCTGAGAATTATTACCACGCATAAAAGCATCAAAAAGTTTTGGCTGCTCTTCTTCTGATATTGTTTTCCCATGAGAACTTACCTGTACGATAAGCTGGTTATCTGTTTCGGTAATCAGTATTTTTGCTTCTGCATCATCAGAATAGACTGCGGCATTCTTAAGTAAATTAATAAATACAATCATAAGCAGCGAGGCTACTCCTTTAATGGTTAAAAAAGCATTTTCCTGCGTGTCTTCAGAAATAAGGAAATCCATTCTGAGATTTGGGTAATTTTTTTTTACAGTATCAAAAGACTCAAAAATAATTTCATCAATTCTTACTTCTTCATAAATGCTCTGAATATTTTCTTTATCAAATTTTGTAAGCAGCATCAGGGAATTGGTAAGATCAGAAAGCTGGTAAACGTCTTTCAGCATTTGTTGTAATGAAGAAACGGTTTCGGGCGAATGGCTGCCAAACTTAATAAGATTTTCTAGCTGAAAAGCCATTCTTGTAATTGGAGTACGTATCTCATGCGAAGCACTTGCGGTAAAGTCTTTTTGCGATTGAAATACATCATTCAACCGTGCAATCATGGTATTGAATGATCTTGCCAGAATACTGACTTCATCATTGGACTCCTCTGCCGAAATCTGTGTGGTAAGTTTATGTGCGGTGACTTCAGAAATTTCCTTATTCAGATCTTCCAGCGGTTTGAGAAATTTGCCCATGAAATAATAGCTGAAAAAACCTATTAAAAGTGTGCAGGTAATAAATGCTGTTATAAGCAGATATTCAAGATAAGCAAGTTTAGATTTCCCGTTGGTATCATAAGCATAAGTAAGAATGTAATAATTTTCTCCATTGATATTTTTCAAAGCGGCATAAATCTCAGGAGATGTATTTTCCTGGTAAATATCAGTTTTGCTGTCGAGTTTTGTCAGCAACTTATGATCCCAGGTTACTTTTTCATCTTTTATCGTACTGTAGATGAGTTCCTTTTTCGCGTTAAATATTAAAATCGTTTCATTAAGAAGGAAATTATCCGAGTTTTCATTAAAAAATATAGGCGCTTCTTCTTCAAAATTTTTAGATTTTGAAATGAAGTTGGTAGTAAAACCCAGTCTTCTGATAAATCTCTCTTTAAATTCTTCTCTTCTAAAATCGTTGAATGATATATATATGATAATTAAAACCACCCCGAAAAGCAGCGAAAAAGAAATACTTAAAGTAAGCGCAATCTTCCTTTTTAATGACATCTACAAAGGATTTAGATAATACCCGAATCCGGATCTTGTGTGAATGAGCTTTACTTTATATTCTTTATCAATTTTTTTTCGTAAAAAGTTGATATACACTTCTACTGTATTGGTATTGGTATTAAAATTATGTTCCCAGACATTCTCTGTGATCTGCTGCTTAGATACTGTTCTACCCTGAGCTTCTGCAAGATAAACCAAAAGCTGGAATTCTTTCAGTGTTAATGCAATCTCATTTCCGGCTCGAAACACTTTCTGTTCTGTTTTATTGATAATTAAATCATCTACTCTGATAATATCCAGATCTATATTTTCGGAAGGAACTTTTCTACGCAATAAAGAATTGATTCTAAGGAGTAATTCCTCAAACTGGAAAGGTTTTACCAAATAATCATCTGCCAATCTGGTGAAGGCATCTTTTTTATCTGAGATGTCGCCATAAGCTGAAATGATAATTATAGGTGTGTTTTTATCAAACGATCGAATGGTCTGACAGACATCCAGCCCATTTATTTTTGGAACATTAATATCCAAAAGAAATAAATCGTAAATGTTGTTTTTAATCTGACGAAGAAAAGTATCGCCGTCATAAATACGGTCGCAATTAAAATTATTAGACTCCAGAAATTTTCCAAGTTCAGCAGAAAGAATCAAGTCGTCTTCCAGTAAAAGAATATTCATCAGGGAATTATTTATTACGAATTTAATGAAATTTTCAAAATTCTCTATCGGAATTATTTTAAGGAAACTTTTACGTTTAATCCTCAAAATTTCTAAAGACTTATTACTAAAGTCTTTTAATGCTGATATTATGATTCATTAAAATAAAATTAAACTTTGAAAGGCTGAGGTTTAGAGTAATATTTAACCTAATAATTAGAATAATATTTTTGAACAATCTTAGCAAATACATGATATTCTATAATTTGAACATATTTACATGGTTTTTTAAGGAATTACCTATCTAAGAATGTAACACTTCAGATGAAAATATCAGAACTTTGTCAGAACAAATATATGATTTTATGGCAATTTTGTGCGATTTTAAACAAAATTTCGGCTCATTTAAGTGATGAGGATTGTGATTAAAAATAAAAAAAACACGCTGAAAATCAACGTGTTAATTACGAGCCAACTACGGGACTTGAACCCGTGACCTCTTCCTTACCAAGGAAGCACTCTACCGCTGAGCTAAGTCGGCGTTAAACAAAAAATCACACCATAAAGAGCGTGATTTCTGTTGAGCGGAAGACGGGGGTCGAACCCGCGACATTCAGCTTGGAAGGCTGACGCTCTACCAACTGAGCTACTTCCGCAATTTTGTTTCCAAAATTATTGGTAAACGCTGTGCAAACTTAGGAAATTTCCTGTATTTATGCAACTTTTATTATAATATAAAATGTGGGGAGAGCAGGATTCGAACCTACGAAGCCGAAGCAACTGAGTTACAGTCAGTCCCATTTAGCCACTCTGGAATCTCCCCAGATATTTTATATTAAATTGAGCTTCCAGAGGGATTCGAACCCACGACCCCGAGATTACAAATCACGTGCTCTGGCCAACTGAGCTATGGAAGCAATTTAACTGTTGAACTGAGGCTGTAAGAGAACTCTACTCTACGCTACATCAGTAGTTAAAAATAATACTTTTAAAAAAGCATTTATTTGAGCGGAAGACGGGGGTCGAACCCGCGACATTCAGCTTGGAAGGCTGACGCTCTACCAACTGAGCTACTTCCGCAATTTTGTTTCCAAAATCATTGGTAAACGCTGTGCAAACTTAGGAAATTTCCTGTATTTATGCAACTTTTATTATAATATAAAATGTGGGGAGAGCAGGATTCGAACCTACGAAGCCGAAGCAACTGAGTTACAGTCAGTCCCATTTAGCCACTCTGGAATCTCCCCAGATATTTTATATTAAATTGAGCTTCCAGAGGGATTCGAACCCACGACCCCGAGATTACAAATCACGTGCTCTGGCCAACTGAGCTATGGAAGCAAATAAAAAAAGAATTCAAAAGATCGCTGTTCCTTTTTTGCGTGTGCAAATATAGAACGGATTTTTTGAATTCTCAAACTTTTTATGAAGTTTTTTCACATTTTTTATGAGGCTAATTCTTTTTTCTTGATTAACAGTTTCTTAGCAGTATCTACACATAAATCCAAGCTTTCTTCAAAACTTGCACTTGTCTTTTTAACAACAATATCATCTCCCGGAACCGCCAAAATAAGCTCAGTCGTCTTATTTGATTTATCTGAATTATTTTCCACTTTTAAAAAAACCTTGCATTCTATAATTTTATCATAAAATGTGTCGAGCTTACTTACTTTTTTATTAACGTGCGCTTCGAGCGGTTCGTGTGGAGTTAAGCCGATTGCTTGTACTGAAATCTTCATAATTCTTCTTTTTTAATTGCTCTTGGATGAGCCTGATTAAACACTTTTTTCAACTGTTCAATATTGGCATTGGTGT
Organism: Chryseobacterium sp. L12; assembly: GCF_056133985.1. Taxonomy (NCBI): domain Bacteria; kingdom Pseudomonadati; phylum Bacteroidota; class Flavobacteriia; order Flavobacteriales; family Weeksellaceae; genus Chryseobacterium; species Chryseobacterium sp. L12. The sequence continues at coordinate 81,784 of NZ_JBVYOF010000010.1, forward strand.
ACACCTGTGTGCTTGCAAGACTTGAATGACCCAATATTTCTTTTACTTTCGATATCTCTGCCCCATTGTCTAAAACATGCGTCGCGAAGCTGTGTCTTAAAATATGAGGACTTCTTTTCTGTTTAGAAGTAACAATACTAAGGTACTTATTAACTACTATATAAACAAATTTTTCGGTGAGTTTTTTTCCCAATCTGTTTACAAAAAATAAATTTTCAAATTCTTTTTTAGGCTTTCTCGTTTCCAGATAAGACTTTAACAGACTTCCTAATTTTTCGGAAATAGGAACATATCTCTCTTTATTTCCTTTTCCTAAAATTTTCAATTCATTTTTATACAAATCTACATCCTCAAATTTCAAGCCACAAAGCTCAGCTTTTCTCATTCCGGTCTGGTATAACGTTTCAACAATGCATTCGTCAAGCAGATTTTCAATTTCCGGGAAGACTTTACTATTTAAAATCCCCATTTCTTCCTGTGACACCGGAATTTGTTTTTTAGCATAAAACTTTAGAGAATTGATTGTTTCCAAAGGAGAAACATCAATTTCACCCAGCCTTAAAAGAAATAGATAAAAACTACGCAAAGTAGACAGTTTGCGGTTAACTGTTCTTTTAGAAACTCCTTTTTCATTAAGATCAACTATAAAATTCCTGATAATTTTCTTATCCGCCTGAATAATATTGTCCGAAGCCTCTGTTTTGAGATGAAACAAGATAAAATCATCAAGATCCCGCCCATAACTTATGATAGTATGAGGGGAATATCTTTTTTCATATTGTAAGTAATCTAAGAATTTATCCCGCATAATGTAAATATAAAAACAAAAAATCACTTACTAAATAAAATTATTTAATAAGTGATTATTGTATGTATTAAGAAAAATCTTAAGCCTGTTCCTCTTTGCTAAGATTTCTTTGCTTATGAGCAGCTTTCAATCTAGCTTGTCTTAAAGTTACAGAAGGCTTGATAAACTGTTGTCTAGCTCTTAGCTGACGAACTGTACCAGTTTTGTCAAATTTTCTTTTATATTTTTTTAATGCTCTGTCGATAGACTCTCCGTCTTTTACTGGAATTATTAACATATATTACATCTCATTTTGGATTGCAAAAGTATGTATTTTTAATTAAACGACAAAATTATCGGTTATTATTTTTTCATCTTCAAACAAAATCTTACTTTTTAAACAAAAAACCTTATCTTTGCAGAACAATTCATGGGGTTGACTGGTTTCGACAGCAAGACCAATGGATAAGTAAGCATGCAGAGAACCGCAGCGCAATCTCTTAAATCTTTTGCTGCAAAATTTTAACTGGCAACGAAGAGTTCGCTCTTGCAGCTTAATATCGAAGTATAGTAGATCAAGCGTTTTCCCGAAGATGTTAGTAGGGAAGCAAGATATTCCACAAATGCTCTATTCTGCGGCGTTTGATTCTGGGATATAGGAATGCGGAAATAAGGCTTTAGATGCTTCGGCTAAAGCTCGAAAACCTCAGAAGATAAGCTGGAAGTTGGGCGTCTGCTCTCTGCTTCCCGTCGAAAACCAATAGCAGAATAAGCATGTAGAAAGCTTATGTATTGCTTGTTTGGACGAGGGTTCGAATCCCTCCAACTCCACAATGTACAAACCATCCAATCAGGATGGTTTTTTGTTTATTTAAAACCATTCTTAACGAAACATTTTATAATTTTGCAGAAGTGAAAAAACTGATATCAATACTATTGCTTAGTTTATACTTGGTTTCTACAACCGAGCTGTATCAGTTTTTGAAAGTTCCGGTGCTTATTGAGCATTATCTTGAACATAAAGAGCAGAATCCTAAACTTACAATCGGTTCATTTTTCAAAATCCATTATGATAATCCTGTAAAAGATTCAGATTATACCAAAGACCAGCAACTTCCTTTTGTTTCGTACGAGGCACATCTTGTAGTTGTTTTTACTCCCATAACTCCGCTTACACTCTTTTTTTCTGAAAAAGAAAATACCCAGATTATTAAATCTAATCCAACTTTTTATAAAAGCATCTTTTACAATAAAGATATTCTCAATTCCATCTGGCAGCCGCCGAAATCTTGTTGATTTTTTTCTGAATTCCTCTCAAATATCACTTTGGGAGATTTCTGATACTTATTGGTGAATTTTATACAGGTTTTTATTTGGGCAGCTAATCCGCCCGAAGTTTATCCTGAGCTTGTCGAAGGATTCCCGCTTTTTGTAATTTTGCCAAAGCTTTTCCAACCGAAAATTACAAAAGAGCTCCACTCAAATCGAGGAACGAGATTCGCCGATTCAAAAATTGAAGGTAAAAGAATGAGGCACTTCGGGCTGCAAGCCAGTATAAATTCCAGCGATTAAAATAGGCATTAATTGGTATCAGACCATTATTATTTATTCATAAGCATTTGCTAGAATCGTAATTCAAATAGAGATACTTATCTGTAAACTAGTTATCTATCATCTATTATCTATCATCTGCTAATAAGCTCAACAAAACATTATGCTTACAAAAATCATTGAGTTTTCTGTAAAGAACAAACTCATCATTGCGCTGTTGATTTTGGGATTGATAGGCGTGGGTTCCTATCAGGTTACCAAACTTCCGATAGATGCAGTTCCCGACATTACCAACAATCAGGTCCAGGTCATTACCATTGCCCCTTCATTTGGAGCAACAGACATCGAAAGATTGGTGACATTTCCTATAGAACAGGCGAACAATAATATTTCAGGATTAAAGGAAATCCGCAGTTTTTCCCGTTTCGGGTTATCACTCGTTACCATTGTTTTCGAGGATGATGTCGATATTTACTGGGCAAGACAACAGGTGGCAGAAAGGCTGCAGCAGGTTCAGACCCAGATTCCGCAGGGAATCGGAACCCCGGAATTAGGTCCTATTTCCACAGGGTTAGGCGAAATTTTCCAGTATGTAATCCGTCCCGAAAAAGGCTACGAGAAAAAATACGACATTACAGAACTCCGCACCATTCAGGACTGGATCGTGAGAAGGCAGCTTCTCGGTGTAAAAGGCGTTGCCGAAGTCAGCAGTTTCGGAGGAAAACTAAAACAGTACGAAATTGCCGTAAATCCCGACAGATTAAACGCTTACAGAATCACCATCAACGACGTTTTCAATGCATTAAACACCAATAACCAAAATACAGGAGGAGCTTATATCGAAAAAGGACCGACCGTTTTATACATCCGGAGCGAAGGTTTGATTGGCAATATCGAAGACATTAAAAATATTGCAATTGCTTCCAAAACCAATGAAATTCCGTTGTTCATTAGAGATGTTGCAGAAGTGAAAACCAGCTTTGCCACAAGATACGGTGCAATGACATTCAACGATCAGGGAGAAGTTTCTGGAGCAGTGGTGATGATGCTGAAAGGCGAAAACAGCAATCAGGTCATTAAAAACGTAAAAGAAAAAATCGCACAGATTCAGAAAACCCTTCCGAAAGGAGTCGTAATAGAACCGTTCCTGGATCGTACCAAAATGGTAAACAACGCTATCGGAACCGTTGAGAAAAACCTTACAGAAGGTGCATTAATTGTTGTATTTGTACTGGTTCTGTTCCTTGGAAATGTACGCGCAGGATTGCTCGTTGCTTCGGTAATTCCTCTCGCAATGCTTTTTGCCATCTGTATGATGAATCTTTTTGGAGTCAGCGGAAACCTGATGAGTTTAGGTGCATTAGATTTTGGTCTGATAATCGACGGTGCGGTCATTATTGTAGAATCCGTCCTGCATCAGTTCAGCCATAATTCAAAATTCAAAAAAATATTCTCCGTTGGAAAAGAAGAAATGGATACCATTGTTACCGATTCGGCCGGAAAAATGATGAACAGTGCCGTTTTTGGACAGATTATCATTCTCATTGTCTATCTTCCGATTCTTACCTTACAGGGAATTGAAGGGAAAATGTTCAAACCAATGGCTCAGACTGTGGCTTTCGCTTTATTAGGTGCATTTTTATTGTCGTTGACGTACATTCCGATGATGAGTTCTTTGCTCTTAAGAAAAAGAAGCTCAAAGCCGAGTTTATCTGACCGGATGATGAAAAAAGTAGAGAAAATCTATCTGAAAACACTGCTTAAAATCTTAAGAGTTCCGAAAATGGTATTCTCCATCGTGGCTGTACTTTTTGTCTTGGCAATTTTCATTCTCAGCAGAATGGGAGGAGAATTTATTCCTTCCCTTGAAGAAGGAGATTTTGCCGTGGAAACCAGAGTTTTGCCGGGAAGCAATCTTACTACAACCATTGAAAGTACACAGAAGGCAGCTCATATCCTGAAATCAAGATTTCCCGAAGTACAAAAAGTCGTGACAAAAATCGGAAGCGGGGAAGTTCCTACAGACCCGATGCCGATGGATGCCGCCGATTTGATGGTGATCCTGAAAGACAAAAAAGAATGGACTTCTGCCTCCACATTCCCTGAACTGGCTGATAAAATGACCAAAGAACTGCAGGATGTTCCCGGTGTAACGGTAAGTTTCCAGTTTCCGGTGCAGATGCGTTTCAATGAATTGATGACAGGAGCAAGACAGGATGTAGTGGTGAAAATTTTTGGAGATGATCTGGACGTTCTTTCCCAAAATGCCCAGAAACTCGGTAAAATTATTGAAACTGTAGACGGAGTGCAAAATCTTTACATTGAGCCGATTGCAGGAATGCCGCAGGTAACCATAGAATATAACCGTCTTGTTATTGCACAATATCATTTATCGATTTCCGACATCAACCGGATTGTGAATGCTGCATTCGCAGGGCAGAGTACAGGTCTCGTTTTTGAAGGCGAAAAACGTTTCGATATGGTCGTTCGTCTCGATTCCAAAGTTCGTAAGAATGTGGATGATATTAAAAATCTGCTGGTTCCGACTCCGTTTGGTAACCAGATTCCGCTTTCCCAGCTCGCGAAAGTTGAGGTGAAAAACGGTCCCAATCAGATTCAGAGAGAAAATGCACAACGCAGAATTGTCGTTGGATTCAACATCAAAGGAAGAGACGTTCAGAGCATTGTGGAAGAACTTCAGGGCAAAGTCAACAAAGAGATAAAACTTCCGACAGGTTATTATATGACTTACGGAGGTTCTTTTGAAAACCTGAACAATGCAAAACAACGTCTGATGATTGCCGTTCCGGTTGCTTTGGCGCTCATTTTTGTGATGTTGTTTTTAGCATTCGGTTCGGTGAAAGAAAGTCTGCTAATTTACACCGCGATTCCACTTTCAATTATTGGCGGGGTATTTCTTCTGGCTTTGAGAGGAATGCCTTTCAGCATCAGTGCAGGAGTAGGGTTCATCGCCCTTTTCGGAGTGGCAGTTCTCAACGGAATCGTTCTCATCTCAGAATTCAACAGATTATACAAAAGCGGAATCCGGAATATCGTAAGAATTGTAATTGATGGCGGAGAATCCAGACTTCGTCCGGTTTTGATGACGGCTTTCGTGGCATCTTTAGGATTTATTCCGATGGCGCTCAGCAACGGAGCAGGAGCGGAAGTTCAGCGTCCGTTGGCAACCGTGGTGATCGGAGGTCTGCTCGTGGCAACCTTCCTTACTCTTTTTGTACTGCCGCTTCTTTATGTAACCATTGAAAAAGGATTTAAAATGAAATCGCCATCATTTGGAAAACGCAAACGCCTATGAAGAAAACGCAATTACATATGACCTTTAAAAAACAATAAATATCTACATATGAAAAATAATCACAAAAATATAACGGCTGTATTCATATTGCTATTCAACTTTGCAGGATTTGGATTGAAGGCACAAACGCCGATCAATCTTCAGACTGCGATCAATACCGCACTGGAAAACAACAGAAATCTTAAAAACGAAAAATTGAAATCTGAATATTCCAAAGCTTTGATAAAATCGGCAAATGATATTCCGCAGACTGGTGTAACGTTCGACTACGGACAGATCAACAGTGCGTACAACGATACGAAATTTGGCGTTTCGCAGAACATTGCTTTTCCGACAGTGTATAAAAAACAGAAAAATGTATACACCGAGGAATGGAAAAAATCTCTGCTGAATGTTTCCCTGAAAGAATATGAACTTAAAAAGGCAGTCAGTCTTACCTTTTACAACATTCTGTACTGGAAAGAAAAAGAAAAACTGCTGAATGAAATCCTGAAACTGTACACCGACTTTTCAGACAAAGCGAACCTTAGACTGAAAGCAGGCGAGAGCAATATTCTGGAAAAAACAACCGCTTCAAGCCAGAAATCGGCGATAGAAATTCAGTTAAAACAATTGCAGCAGGAATTAGCCGTTTTAAAGATCCAGTTTCAATGGCTTCTGAATACGGAAACATATTTCATTCCCGAAGATTCAAAATCGTTTGCCAATTCTTTAAACGAAAAACTGATGGATCATCCATTACTGAAAATCTGGGAACAGCAGAAAAATATTTCCACAGAACAGATCGCGCTGGAAAAAGCAAAAATGCTTCCCGGATTACAATTCGCATATAATCTGAACAGTTTTAAAGGATTGGGTCCGGATGATAAATTGTATAATGCAACACCTCAGTTCCATTCCGTTCAGGTGGGTGTTTCGCTTCCGATATTTTCAGGTGGTCAGAAAGCGAGAATTGAAGCTGCAAAAGTAGCACAGTCTGTTGCTGAAAGTGAGCTGAAAAACGCGGAATTCAACCTTCAGAATCAGCTTAAAAAAGCCAGAGAAATCTATCAGTCCAATCTGGAAATTGTTTCAAAATATGAAAGCTCCGACCTGAAAAATGCAGACGTCATTACCGAAACGGCGAAAAGACAGTTTATCGGCGGTGAAATCAATTACCTCGAATTTGTGATCCTCGTAAATCAGGCGGTACAGCTTAAAAACAATTACTCCGATGCAGTCTGGAAACTTAACCAAAGTGCCATTGAACTGGAATACCTTACTTTAAATCCGTAAAAAAATGAAATCAATTTCAATATATACCTTATTAATCAGCTTTTTTGTATTCATTCAGTGTAAAAAAGAAGAAGCTCCGAAGCTGGAAAAAAGCCTCCCGAAAGACGAAAATGTAGTGACTTTAACCGATGCTCAGTTAAGAAATGCACCAATAGAAACAACCACGCTTTCGTTACAGAATATTGCCTCCACCCTGAAATTAAACGGAATGATCGATGTTCCGCCTCAAAATCTTGTTTCTGTAAGCATTCCGCTTGGCGGCTATCTGAAATCCAGCAATCTGCTTCCGGGAATGCCGGTTTCCAGAGGTCAGGTGATTGCCGTGATCGAAAATCCGCAGTTCATTCAGCTTCAGCAGGATTATTTAATGGCAAGATCCAAAGCACATTTTGCAGAACTGGATTACAACCGTCAGAAAACTCTGAACCAAAGTCAGGCAAGCAGCGACAAAGCGATGCAGCTCGCCCAGTCTGAAATGAACAGCCAGAGAATTCTGATGAATTCACTGGCGCAGCAGCTCAGACTCATCAATATCAATCCGGAATCTTTAAAATCGGGAAGCATTACGAAAAGCGTTCCTGTGTACAGTTCAATCAATGGTTTTGTAAGTAAAGTGAATGTGAACATCGGGAAATATGTAAATCCTTCGGATGTACTTTTTGAACTCATCAATCCCGACGATATTCATCTGAATCTTAAAGTGTATGAAAAAGACCTGGAAAACCTGAAAAAAGGGCAGCGTTTCGCAGCATATACCAATGCAGATCCGAGCAAAAAATATTATGGAGAAATCCTTCTCATCAGCAAAGATATAAGTCAGGGTGGTTTGGCGGAAGTTCACTGCCATTTCGATCATTACGATCACAGTCTTGTTCCGGGAATGTATATGAATGCCGAAATTGAAACCAGCACCTCCTTTTCCAATGCAGTTCCGGAAGAAAGCATCGTGAATTTTGAAGGCAAAGACTTTGTGTTTGTTGAGGTTAAAAAGCAGACGTACCGATTGACTCCGGTTACTTTGGGGGAAACGGAAAACGGATTTATCCAGATCCTCAATTTTGATGATTTTAAGAATAAAAAGATCGTGACCAAAAATGCTTATACGCTTTTGATGAAGCTTAAAAATACGGAGGAAGAAGAATAAATATTAAGTTTAAAGTAATTTGATATCATTATTCGTCAGTTAAAAATGTAAAGTCTGTCTGAACTATTTCAGAATTAATTCAGCTTTAGTTTAAACAATAAACTAAAGCTGAACAATTTATTGAATATTTTAGCGTTATAATCCGGATTAATTTAAAATCATTCTTAACGGGAAATTTAATAAATTTGATTGTGTGAAAAAGTTGGTTTCCATATTGTTACTATCCTTATTCTTGGTTTCTACAACCGAGCTGTATCAGCTTTTGAAGATTCCGGCTTTGGTGGAACATTATTGGGAACATAAACATCTTAATCCGGAAATGCCGCTGATTGCTTTTTTCAAAGCACATTACGATCATCCTGCAAAAGACGGAGATTACGGTAAAGACAGAAAACTGCCTTTTATTATCCACGCAAAACCATTAAACCTTGTTTTTACACTTCAGCAAGGTTTTCGGTTGGAACTTCAGAATAACTCTTTCAAAATTTCTGTGTCTCACAAAATCCCTTCAAAAGACGAAGATTTCTGCTACAAAGGATTTACCGGGTCTGTCTGGGAAACGCCGAAATCCATTACTTAAAACCATTTGAAATTTTGATTTTACTTTAATCAAAACACATCATTTATTTTTCAAAATCATTATAAAATTTAAAATAATGAAAACATTATTATCAGCCATTCTTATGGTTGTATTATCCGTTGGTTTCCACGCACAAAGCAGAGTGGAAAACGCAAAAAAAATCGCAGCAGAAAACAAAGAACTCATTCTGCTTAATTTTTCTGGTTCAGACTGGTGTATTCCGTGTATCAAGCTTCATAAAAATATCATCGAAACAGAAGATTTCAAAAAACTGGAATCTGATAAAGTAATTGTGTACATCAACGCAGATTTCCCGAGAAATAAGAAAAATCAGCTATCTGCCGATCTGAAAAAAGAAAATGCCTCTCTTGCCGATGCATATAATAAAAAAGGCTTGTTTCCGTATACACTTCTACTAAATTCAGAAGGAAAAATTCTGAAAAGCTGGGAAGGACTGCCTTCAGAAAATGCACTGGCTTTCAGTAAGGAAATCAGGGAAATCAGGGAAAATCAAAAATAAATAATAGAGATGCTTAGAGAATTCAAAAGACCTCAGAAACTGATGGGGAACGCTTTTGAAATTACCGTTGTAAGCGATAATGAAAAACTTGCTTATGATCATATTAATGCAGCCATTACCGAGATCCGGAGAATCGAAAAACTGTTGACTACTTTCAGCGATGACAGTCAGACTAATCTCATTAATCAAAATGCGGGATTAAAACCCGTGAAAGTAGATTGGGAGATTTTTGACCTTATTGAAAGAAGCTTACGGATCAGCAGAATTACAGACGGTTACTTCGATATTTCTTACGGCGGAATCGATAAAAGTTTCTGGAATTTCGACCGTAAAATGAAAGAGCTTCCTAATCCTGAAAAAATAAAAGATCATCTGAAACTGGTTAATTATCAGAATATTATTCTTGATCGCGACAATCAGACCGTTTTCCTTAAAGAAAAAGGAATGCGCGTCGGTTTTGGAGGAATCGGGAAAGGATATGCCGCAGAAAGGGCAAAAAGAATTCTTCAGGATAGAAATGTGAATGCCGGAATTGTAAATGCTTCCGGCGATTTGACAACTTGGGGAAATCAGGCGGACGGAAAACCCTGGACTGTAGGAATTGCCGATCCCGACAATGCAAAACAGCCTTTTTCTTATATGAATATTACGGATATGGCGGTTGCAACGTCTGGAAATTACGAGAAATTCGTGGTCATCAATGGTAAAAAATATTCTCATACCATCAATCCCAAAACAGGAATGCCTGTTTCGGGCGTAAAAAGTGTTACAGTATTTTGTCCCAACGCAGAAATTGCCGATGCAATGGCGACTCCCGTCAGTATTATGGGAATCGATGCCGCACTCGGTATGATCAACCAGATCAATCATCTGGAGTGTATCATTATCGATGATCAGGACAGAATTTATTCATCTCAAAACATTAACTTAAAATGAAAAATATAAATAAAAATACCAGAAATATTGTTCAAAATTTATTTGGGCAGCTTAATCCGTCTTCCACTCCCGCTTTTTTGCTCGTTCCTCACAAAAAGAGCTCCGTTCAAGCCGGGCTGCGAAGATTCAACGTTTTAAATTACAAAGCCATTGCAGTTCTTTCGATAATAACAATTCCTTTGCTGAATTCCTGTACCACCGTAAAAGAATACGAAAAAAATAAGCTCAACGATGCCGAAATGGTTCTCGGAAACAGAACCATTGAGAAGACCGAACTGAGCTTTCAGTCTTACAGAGAAGGTTCTTCAGGAGCCAATGCCGGAAAAGTGGGCGGCGGTTGCGGATGCAATTAAGAAAAGAGAATGGTAAAATTTAATGTGATCTACAATGAAAAAAATAATCATAAGTGTTGTTGCTCTTTTCGGAATATTTAATGCAAAAGCACAGGAAAACACAAATAACGAACAGCCCAAAAAGCTGACTTTTGAAGAAGCTAATTTAGTTTCTAGTTACTACAAACAGGACGGACACAATTCTGCCGTTACGGGAGGAATCGGCTCAGAAAAACTGACCGATGTTTCCAACACGATCGATGTAACGATGGTGAAATACGATAAAAAAGACCGTAAAAATAAATTCAATGTAAGTGTCGGGATCGATCATTATACTTCCGCCTCTTCAGATATGATTGACCTGAAAGCGAATTCATCGGCTTCCCACGCAGACAACAGAATTTATCCTGCATTAAGCTGGAGCCGCGAGAACGAAGAAAAAGGAAATACCCTGTTTGCTGGAATTTCTTCTTCCAGCGAATATGATTATCAATCATACAGTGCCAATATTGGTTTTGCAAAAAAAACACCTAACAGGATGGGCGAATTTACCGCTAAATTTCAGGCTTTTCTGGATCAGGTAAAAATGATCGTCCCAATTGAACTCCGAAATGATCCTTCGGTGCAAAGTTCGGGAACACAGGGAAGAAATACTTTTGCCTTGTCTCTGGCGTACTCACAGATCATTAATCAAAATTTCCAAATTGAAATTTTGGGGGATGCTGTTCAGCAGACAGGATATTTAGGTCTGCCATTCCATAGGGTATATTTTAATGACAATTCTGTTCATCAGGAAGCTTTGCCGGATAAAAGATTTAAAATACCTTTGGGAGTAAGAGCTAATTATTTCTTAGGTGACAAAGTCATTCTGAGAGCATATTACCGTTATTATAACGACGATTGGGGCTTGAAATCCAATACTTTCAGCTTAGAGACACCGGTGAAAGTTTCACCTTTTGTTTCGGTGAGTCCTTTCTATCGTTATTATTCTCAGACTGCGGCTAAATATTTTGCACCTTATCAGCAGCATACGGCATTTGACGATTTTTACACCAGCAATTATGATTTGTCAAAATTCAACAGCCATTTTTATGGAGCAGGAATCAGAATCAGTCCGAAGAACGGATTATTTGGCGTAGAACGACTGAATATGCTGGAAATACGGTACGGACATTACACGAAATCCATCGGGATGAAATCTGATATTATTTCGTTAAATTTAAGATTTAAGTAAAAATCAACATGACCTGCTAATAATTTCGCGGGTCATGTACTTTAATTAATGCTGGTTTTACAAATTCCTGAATTTCATATAATTAAAGAGTGGCTTTTAATCCAATTAAATTTAAAGCAGGCTTGCTGAGATAAATTTCTCCAAGTGAAACAAGTGATTCAACATCTGCAAAACCCTGAAAAATTTGTTCGTTTTTATTAAAAGACAATTCTATTGAAGAATTATAAGAGGCCGTTAATCTTGCGACAGAAAACCCGTTATAGGCAAACTCAAAACCCTCAAACAATATCTTTGCTTCAGCTCTTTGAAAAAACCTTTTCTCATCTGAAATTTTATTTCCTGAATTTTCATCAGTACTTATCTCCTGATTGTGTGGTAAAGATTTCCAAATTTGATAATTTTTAGGTTCTTTAAGAACATTTCCTTTCTCGTCTACAGGAACAAACATATCCAGACGAAGAGGCATTCTGAGAAATTTCGCATAATTATTCATCAGATTGAGTGTATGAAGATCTGCATATCCTTCATTAGAATAATATTCAATCACAAAATCCGTCATTGGAATTAATCTCTGATCAAAAACCGGCATATCTAATTCTCTTATGAAATCAGTTAGCAAATATATAGTTTTAAAAGCCTGCCGGAAACCATATAATCTAGTTTAAAATAAATCAAAATAAGTACGAGTTACTTCATTTAAAATAACTCACGGGTAAAAAAATTATTTTTATTTAAAAAAATAAGATTCAAAACCACATCAGTCATAAATAATTGATAACTAAAAGACTACCTTTATTCAGATTAAATAATGCGTGTTCTTTCTACAAAAAAGAGGAAAAAAATGTTTTATCGTAAAGAATTTTATATATTTGCACCATCTAACAATTAAAAAAATAATTTACTATGTCAGACATTGCATCAAGAGTAAAAGCTATCATCGCTGATAAGCTTGACGTTGAAGAAACAGAAGTAACTCCTGAGGCTAGCTTCACTAATGATTTGGGAGCAGACTCACTAGATACAGTTGAATTAATCATGGAATTCGAAAAAGAATTTAACATTCAGATTCCTGATGATCAAGCTGAAAAAATTACTACTGTAGGGCACGCTATCGCGTATATAGAGGAAGTAGTAAATAAATAATATCTTCAACAAAGGAAAATTTTAAAAGTTTATGGAATTAAAAAGAGTAGTTGTAACTGGTTTTGGCGCAATAACACCAATAGGTAATAATGCGAGTGAATACTGGGAAAGTCTTGTAAAAGGCAAGAGCGGAGCCGCTCCTATTACTCTTTTTGATGCCAAAAACTTCAAGACTAAGTTCGCATGTGAGGTTAAAAATTTCAATCCATTGGATCATTTCGACAAGAAAGAAGCTAAAAAGATGGACAGGAATACTCAACTAGGACTTGTCGCTGCAAGAGAAGCAGTAAGTCATTCTAAAATTATTGAAGACAATGTTGATAAAAACAGAGTCGGCGTAATTTGGGGATCAGGAATAGGAGGTCTTGAAACTTTTGAAACAGAAGTTTTGGGTTGGGCAAATACGGAAATTCCGAGATTTAATCCTTTCTTTATTCCTAAGATGATTGCGGACATTACACCGGGGCATATTTCTATTGAATATGGCTTCCATGGTCCCAATTACACTACAGTTTCGGCTTGTGCCTCGTCAGCAAATGCATTAATTGATTCTAAGATGCTTATCCAGCTCGGTAAAGCAGATGTTATCGTCTGCGGAGGATCTGAAGCTGCTGTTACAGCAAGCGGAGTCGGAGGTTTTAATGCAATGATGGCACTTTCTACAAGAAATGACGACCCTACAACAGCATCACGCCCATTTGATAAAGACAGAGACGGTTTTGTATTAGGTGAAGGCGCTGGCTGCATCATTCTTGAGGAGTACGAACACGCTGTGAAGCGTGGAGCAACAATTTATGCAGAATTATTAGGCGGCGGTATGAGTGCTGATGCACATCACATGACCGCACCCCATCCTGAAGGTTTAGGAGCTTATCTGGTAATGAAAAATTGCCTGGAAGACGCAGGACTAACTGCTGATGAAGTAGATCATATCAATATGCATGGTACATCTACTCCATTAGGAGACATTGCGGAGTCTAACGCAATTTCAAGATTATTGGGTGAGCACGCTTATGACATTCAGATCAATTCTACAAAATCAATGACAGGTCACTTATTGGGTGCTGCCGGCGTTATTGAGGCAATTGCTGCTTTGGGAACAATTATTCATGGTATCGTTCCTCCCACAATCAACCATTTTACTGATGATGAGAACATCGACAGCAGACTGAATTTCACATTCAACGAAGCTGCAAAAAAAGATGTAAAAGTTGCCATGAGTAACACATTTGGATTTGGTGGACACAATGCCTGTGTTCTGTTTAAAAAAATCTAATTATTACTGAATGGAGTTACAGAAATATTTTTCTAAATTCCTCCTCAAACAAAGAAAAAGAAAACTTACTGAAAGAGATTACTTTCTGAGTACAGAGCTAAGCAAAATCTTAGGCATTCAAATTCAGAATATCAGCTTTTACAGAGAAGCTTTTTCAGCTAAAAACTCTTCTAAAAATCAGGAAAGCAATTACGAAAGACTGGAGTTTTTAGGAGATTCTGTTTTGGGTACAATTATTTCCTGCCACTTGTTTCATATTTATCCTAAAGCTAATGAAGGGTATATGACTCAGATGAAATCTAAAATTGTAAACAGAAAAAATCTCAATAAGCTAGGGGAAGATTTAAAGCTTACCGATCTTTTACAGAAAAACAACAATGCTGTTGCTTTAGGCGAAAACATTTCAGGGAATCTCTTTGAAGCGTTAATTGGTGCAGTTTATCTGGATTTCCAATACGAAATCTGCAAAAAAATCGTTTTAGAAAAACTGCTCACCCCAACGGAAATCAATAAACTTGAGAATAAAATTGTAAGCTACAAAGGTCTTTTGCTTGAATGGAGCCAGAAGAAGAAAATTAATATAAAATATGAAACCTGCGAAGAAATTCAGGTAAACAAATCTGTTGTTTTCCGCTGCCATGTGTGGCTTGGTGAAGAAAAGATTGCAAATGCCACAGAAACTTCAAAGAAAAAAGCTGAAGAAAAAGCAGCACAAAGAGCATTTTATATTTTAAATAAAAAAGAAAATATACTTGGAAGTCCAAAAACTTTATGATTTTGATGAAACTGAATTTGAAGATATTACCATAGGCTTGGTAAGATTAGCTAAACATATTCCCGATCATGAGTTTTTTTTCAGGATTAATCATATCAATGATTTAACATTTTCAAGAATAAACGATCTTGTTTATAATGGTTTGTACTACGATTTTTCGTTTCCTCGATACGAAGCATATCATAAATACACCAAAACATACTTCACATTTATCTCCAACAAATCTTCGGAAAGCAAACAAAAAAAGCTACAGACCGAACTCTTCTCAGAAGAAGATAACATTAAATTTTTATTAAATGATCACCCAGAAGTAGAATATATTCTGCATAGTTCGGAACAATTTCCTGATTTTTCCGTAATTTTGCTGGCTGAAAATCTTGTATTTCCAATTCAAGATTATAAATTGAGTTCGGAAGAAGAACTCTATCAAATAATACAATATTATGAATAAGTATTTAAAGAAGACAAAAATTATTGCAACACTTGGTCCTGCTTCGTCATCGAAGGAGGTTATGCTAGGACTTATGAGAGCTGGTGTTGATATTTTCAGAATAAATTTTTCACACGCAGATTACGACCTAGTTAGTTCAAATATTCAAATTATCAGAGAACTCAACAAAGAGTATGGCTATTCGGTAGGTATCTTAGGAGATTTACAGGGTCCGAAATTACGAGTAGGCGTTGTAAAAGAAGGATCTTATCTTAATCCCGGAGATATTCTTACTTTTACCAACGAAAAGATAGAAGGTGATTCTACCAAAGTTTACATGACCTATCAACAGTTTCCGCAAGATGTAAATGTTGGCGAAAGAATATTAATTGACGACGGAAAACTTGTACTTGAAGTTCTGGAAACTAACAAGATAGATACCGTAAAAGCAAAAACAATTCAGGGTGGACCATTGAGTTCAAAAAAAGGAGTAAATCTTCCTAACACCAACGTTTCTCTTCCCGCTCTTACTGAAAAAGATATTCAGGATGCCAATTATATGCTTGATCAGGAAGTTGACTGGATTGCGCTTTCTTTCGTACGTCACGCACAGGATATTATTGACCTTAAAGAATTAATTTCTAAACATCCAAAAGGTCATTTTAAAACTCCTATTATTGCTAAAATAGAAAAGCCGGAAGGTGTAAAAAATATTGAAGAAATTTTGCTTGAATGTGATGGATTAATGGTTGCACGTGGTGATCTGGGTGTTGAAGTTCCAATGGAAGAAGTTCCTGCTATTCAGAAAAACCTTGTAGAAAGAGCGAGATTTTATTCTAAGCCTGTCATCATTGCCACTCAGATGATGGAAACAATGATCAATAGCTTAACTCCAACAAGAGCAGAAGTGAATGACGTTGCCAATTCTGTATTAGACGGAGCAGATGCAGTGATGCTTTCCGGGGAAACTTCTGTTGGAAGATATCCGGTTCAGGTGGTTGAAAACATGGCAAAAATTGTAAAAAATATTGAGACGACACATTTTTATCAGCATAAAAATGAGCCTATCGAAAAGGATTTTAACTGTATTGACGACAGATTTATCACCAATAGAGTCTGTCTTGCTGCGGTAAGAATTGCTAAAAGCACCAATGTTACTGCGATTGTTACCCTTACAAGTTCAGGATATACCGCTTTCCAGCTTTCTGCACACCGTCCGAATTCCCATATTATTGTTTACAGCGGAAACAAAAGAGTAATTACGATGCTGAATTTACTTTGGGGAGTTCGAGCATATTATTATGATATGAACAAGCCAACTGATGAAACCATCATCCAGGTAAATATGCTGACACATAATTACGGATACATTGAAAGCGGAGATTTTGTCATCAATATCAATGCTACTCCATCTTATGAAGGTGGTAAAACAAATACATTGAGATTAACAACGATTTGATCTTCAGAATATAAAAAGAAAAAAAGGCTGTCCAAAAAGTTTGGAACAGCCTTTTTTTTGAAAATTAAAAAATATAACCGACAGAAACTCCAAAATTAGAATTATAAACCTTAGGAGCTTCTTGTATTAGAATTGAATTTTGTTGATATACTACTGTATTTTTATATACTTTTGTCATTCCAAAATAATAGCCAACGGAAGCAAGATAATGTTTTGCAAAGACATATTGAATTTTTGCTTTTAAACCCGCATCAAATTGCTGTATATTTTTAGGATTATTTGTTGTGGATCCGTTAATTACTCTATCATATTCTACTCTATTTTTTAATAAAACTCCAATTTCAGGACCCAATGCAATAGAAAAATCT
The DNA here is from genome assembly GCF_056133985.1 of Chryseobacterium sp. L12. Taxonomy (NCBI): domain Bacteria; kingdom Pseudomonadati; phylum Bacteroidota; class Flavobacteriia; order Flavobacteriales; family Weeksellaceae; genus Chryseobacterium; species Chryseobacterium sp. L12. Next base: position 98,910 of record NZ_JBVYOF010000010.1, read on the forward strand.
TCTGTAGGGTGATAATCAAAAAGGATAGGAAGCCGAATGTAATCATTCTTTACTTTTCCAGTAAGAGTAAAGGTCGTATTATCTATAGTTGGAACAGAAGTTTCAAACTTAGCCCCCATCTGAGAATAAAACAGTTCTGCATCTATAGAGATTTTCTCGGACAGATAGTTCCATAAAAAACCTCCGACATGAAGTCCTGATTTAGATGAAAATCCATCTGGTTTATCTGAACCAGAAAAGCTACTGATGTTCAGCCCGGCAGAAAGTCCATATTTGGGCTTGATTTGAGCAGATATTGAGGCTGCTAATGCTAAAAAGCTTATTAAAATTGTTTTTTTCATAAGATTTATTTTTAAGTTATTCGTTTACATAGTGCTACATTACCAATCTGCTTTATATTGCTTCCAATTCTCAGGTATTTTTTCTGATTTTTGGTATACATAACATGAATACTCAGAAGGAGGAATGAGTGAAAAGTTATTCTCAAGAAGATATAATTTATCCCCTTAAATTTTCACCTTAAGAGTTATTCTAAAAATATCTCCATCCTGGGAAGCTCCTTAAGAGTCAATTTTTAAGTCCCCATTTTTAAGATAAATAATTCCCCTTCTTCCTGCATTTTCTGGATTGGGGTCTTCTTCGCCTAAACTAAAAAATGTAACTCTCCCATTTTCATAAAATTGAATTTTCCTATCAACGTCACTACCTATGTCCCTTACTTTATTAAAGTTTTTATCCGCCATGTAATAGTCAATTTTTTTATAAAAATGATTAGTGTCTATCTCTTTTAATATTGATTTGTTAAACTTATCAATATTTTAAATTGCTTAGTGAGTACTTTTGTTCCATTTTCTAATCTTCTTGTTTGCGCACATGAATGAATAAAAAGAATACTACCTAATAATATTAAAATATTTCTTACCATGATGTAAATGGGTTGATTGTTTGATATTACCAATCTGGTTTGTATGCTAACCAATCTTTGGGTATTTTTTGTTTAATATAAATTTTATAGTACCTTCTTTCCTTTAATTTTCTATCTACAATATAAATTGTATCATTTTTAAATTTTGTATCGTATGTATATAATTCATTCCCATTTACTTTAAAAACAACAAATTGTTTTATCACTAATCTGTTTTTTTTATCAAGTCCATAATAAGCATTTTGCGCTTTACACGGATCTAGGTCACTCTTTTCTATATCATTTTGAAAACTAAAGAAACCAACTTTTCCATTATCATAAAATTTAATAAATCTTTTGTAATTACTTTTCTTATAATATAAGTGGTCTTGTTCATCCCTTGAGAACTCTCCGTCATATTTATAGATTATTGTAGTATCAATAGTATTATCAATTTTTAAATTAAATTTTAATAGTTTTCTTGTCATTCCGCATTTATTCTGAGGATAAATACAGTAGTTTGAAGTCGCTAAAATCATTATGAAGCTGAGAATGCTTATTATTCTTACCATGATGTAAAAGGATTTATGGTTTGATACTGAAAATAAGGTTTTATTCCTGGCGATAATACTTCAAAGCCCGGTTGAGCCGAAATCCAATCATGGGCCATAATATTTTGGATAGGATGCCTTACATATCTGTCAGAATCTATACCTACTCTGTAATTCCCCCAACCAATATAGGCAGCTCCCATTCTATATCTTGGACCTTTCTCTTCCACATAACTATTAGGCAAACATGCCCCATTACTATAACAAGGTCCTTCTTTCATTCGAAGATCATCCCATCTTGGATTATTAGGATCCTTACTTTCATAGCTGTCAGATGTTCTTTCACCAGTAAATAAATTGAATCCAGCATGGAAATCTCCAACATTAATAGTCATAGCTGCCGTTCTCCATCTATCATGATTATCTCCTAAATGAGTACCCTTTGGTCCTTTTGCAAAAGGACTTCCATCATTTTCATAAGTTAAAGAAAAATCCCCACTGCCTAATCTTATTATCCCAGTTTGTTGTGCATGAACACCTCTCCAAACATTTGTCCCTAACATAATTCCAAGATTTCCTTCTGTTCCTAAGGTGCCTGCCATTGCAGAGTATCTAAACCCCCAGCCTGACACACCACTACCTGAATGCTTAGTATAATAGGTACTTGTAATACTTGCAGATACTACAAAATCCCCTTTTCTGTAACTCACGCTAAGGCTAGCTCCAACACTAAAGCTGTTTCCAAAAGCAATGGCTGGTGAAATTCCTATACTAAATCCTTTACCTAAATCAATATTAAAACTCATAAAAGAACCCACAAATCCTGTGGCTGCATATCCTGCAATGGCTCCCCATGATAATGCGGCTGCGGCACCTCCGGTTGCTGCGGTTATTGTTCCCATAATGGCTCCGGAAACGGCACCTCCTAAAACAGACATTCCAAATTTTCCCCAGCTCCAGTCTCCTGTTTGTATTGCCTGACCTATGTAACTTGTACCTCCCATAATGGCACCTACTATAGCTGCTACATATACCACAGCCAAAACAAATGCCTCACCACTAGGATCTGTATACATTAAAGGATTATTTAATACATATCCAAACCTATTATAGCTTTGAGTATTAAAAGGATCTTGAATATAATTATCAACCGATAAGAAAGTATGAAGTTTAGGATCGTACATTCTTCCATTCATATGAATTAATCCTAACTGAAAAAAATGCTCATGCCCTGTGTAGCCTCTTTCAATCAATAAATCAGGTTTTTCCTTTTTAAGATCAACCTTTATTCCGTATTTTTCTAAATATACCAAATTACCCCATGCATCAAACTGCCTTCTTTCCTCCACATTTCCAGCATGATCAGAAATTGCATAAATACTACCTTGGTAATCTCTATGAAGATAATGCATTCCTTCACTTATCACTGCTCCAGAAGCATTAAAATCTTTAATATATACTGCCGGAGCCGAATAAGGATTACCTGCTACATAGGTAACAATTCTCGTTCTTAGAGCAGTTCCGCTTACTCTTCCAGCATAGTTATGTCTTATTATTTCAATTGTATTGTCATCGGAATAAATTTTATTTTTTGCATAGAATAAAAGATTTGTACTATAATCATACTGTGAAGACGATCTTGTCTGGTGGATATTATAATTGAACTTTGCCATTTCATATCCATCCTGCATAATGCTAACAGGGTTCTTATACGCATTGTATGAAATTTGCTGCAATTGGTTAACACTATAATAAGCATTTCCTGCAACATTTAGATTTATCCCTTTCTTTCTATACCTGCTGCTATTTATATATTTATAATCACCTACATCGCTGTTATTATCAATTCTTCCATAATTATCATAAGTTTGAGATTGTGTATTGACAGGATCTGCCCATGATATTAATCTTTGTAAATTATCGTACTGAAAATTTTCACTCCATCCTCCCTGAATAACCGTATTACTCCTGCTTATAAGAAGCCCGGTAATTCCCTCAAAATTATAAGTATTATTTAAAATATTGCCACTAAGGCTATTGTTATGCTTTGCAAGTTTTAAAAGATAATTTGCATCATATTCATTATTAATATCTGTTCCATTACCGAAATAAGCTGATAACACTTGTCCCTTTTCATTAATAGTGTTCAGTTTCCAAATCAATTTACCGCTACTGTCATTGATACTTTCCAGCATTCCGCAGGAAGCATAATTATTTTCAGCTTCAACAATACTGGAAGCAGAACCATAAACGGTTTCTTTAATTTCTTTCTTTACCCTTCCAAAACTATCATATGAATATCGTTTTTTGAAAATTGCAATGCCATTGTTTTCTTCTCGTTCTGATAGGCGGTAGAAATTGTCGTATTTATAAGTATAAGAGTTGTTGATTCCATTAGATGTTCCTGTTTCTGAATCTATTAATCCTTGAGCATTATAACTGTAACTAATTTTTATATCTGTATTATCACCTATAACACTTCTCTTGCTCACTCTTCCATGCTGATCATACGTATATTCTGTTTTGCCTTTCGGATTTTCTTCTTTTAGGATCTGTCCTAAATTGTCATACACATAAGTATAATCTCCTCCTACAGATGGATCTGATAGTTTTATTTTTCTACCCCATCCATCCTGCTCAATACTTACAATATGCCCTGCATAATTTGAAGATTTCATCGCTCCATTGGCAAAATATGTATAGTGAATATCACCTCCATTATCAGACATCTTAATCTTATTCCCCCAAGCGTCTTTTGTAATAGTCTGTGTTTTTTGCCCGTCAATAACAGTAGCAGATAAACCATTATATGAGGTAGTAATTATTTTTCCTGATGGATAAATGGTTTTTATAATTCTTCCATAATCATCGTATTCTGTAAGGATCCATCTATGTGGAGAAGAAGTAGAAAAATATGGCTCACTGACTTTAAATGGTTTGTCCAGAATATTATAATCTGTTCTTTTTTCTATCCATTTATTATTAATTGATAATCCTCTTTCTATACGTATTCTGCCCCAATTATCTGATATTGTCTCTTTACTAGCTCCTGTTGCTTCAGTAACTTTTAATTTTATTCCATTAGTAAAATCTCCAGAAGTGATCCATTCATAAGAATATTGTGTAATATTATTATAAATATCTTTATCCTGCACTTTTCTCTGCCAATTATCATAAATATATGATAATGTTTGATTTAAATGATTGGTTGTTGAAATTAGTAGACCAAAAGCGCTATCATAATTATATAAAGTAGAAATTCCCTGAATATTAGTTGTTTTGATAGCAAATCTGCCCGATGAATCATATTGATTCTTCTCGGTTCTTGGGAAAGCACCATTTGCTGATAATGTTTTTTCTATGTTATTACCAAAAGAATCATATACAAAATCTTCAGTTATATAATCTGTATTATTTCCTTTTTTCTTGCGTTGTATTAATAATCCATTATTATAAGAAAGAAGCTCTTCTGTAGAAAAAGTATCGTTGCCTAAAATTTGAGTTTCTGTTTTCTTGACAGGCCTTCCAATATAATATTGATTACTAATTCCCGAAGGATTATCTTCATAATCAATTAATGTTGTTTTCTCACCTCCGCTAGCGACAAGTCTTGTTTTCTTAGGATTATTATAAATATCGTAAATATCATAATACTGATTAGTTGTAACACCAGATAAATTGTCTATCTGCTGTATCTGTATTGGTAGATTAGTAAAAACTTTATTTGGTGATAAGGAAGTAGTATAACTATTAATTGTCTTTGATACAAATGAAGTTGGTGAATTAAAATCAATAATAGATTTTAATACATAGCTTTCAGAGACTGCTCCTCTTTTTTGAGGATCTTGTAAAGATATTGTCCAAAATGGCTGAACGTTTCCTCCATATACAGATGATCTGGCAAGTCCCTTGAAGCCTATAAATCCTAAGCCCTCCATATTGACTACAGCGCCCTTGTATCTGTATTCCTGGATTTTTGTTTCCCCGTTAAAGCTTTTTTCTATCTTCTTTACGAGCTTTATGGATGGGGCTAGATTAAGGCTCACATTTGGATACTGTTCGGAATTATCTGAAGTATAAGCTCCGGAGGAAACTCCATTATCCATAACAGTATCATATGTAATATTTGTCACAAGATCATTTTCTTTTATTCTTTTTAAAGAAGTATCTATTCTATTGTCTTTCTTGAAGGATATGTATTTTATTTTATCCCCTCCAAAAAAAGCATAATCTAAGTTTTGGTTTACAATATTTTGGTTGGATAAAAACATAGGAGTACCATTAGCTGTACAGCCATTGTAAGTGTACATATTATTCCACATCATATTTTCTCCTGAAAAATTAGCTGTACCATCCAGATTATTGCTCATATTGTATTTTACACTTCCAAATTCCTTAATGGCATAATTAGCACCATAAGTATTGTAAGGATAATTCCACTGAGAACCTGGAACATCATAAGGTGCGAAAATAGAATGATAGAATAAATCTGCTTTTCCATCTCCATTAACATCAGCAAAATTGTAATAGATTATCTGTTGGACATATCCACAATCTAAATTTCCATTAGCGGCAGTATAACAGGTGTTTTTAACTTCAGATTTTCTAAAAATCATGGAAATATCTTTAGTTACCTGAGTAAAAGATTGCCCGTTGGATATTAAATGAAACCAATTACTGCTACCTTCAGCAGTAGGAATAACAATGTCTGTTTTACCATCTCCATTCAAATCTGTTAAATAAAATGGATAATCAAAGTTGATAGCTGAATTATTGATTATTGTTTTTTGAACCAAAGTATTATTTTCCAGACCATACACAGTAATCTGACCTCCGTTCAAAACAAACAAATCAGCTTTCCCATCACCTTCAAGATCAGCCACATAAATTCTGGAAGAAGATTTCACCACGTGATTTCCTCCAATATCTACAGGAATTTGAGAAGAATTAGGATTTAAGTCTAATAAATAAGCTTGCGAATAATCAATTGTTGAAGTTTGGGTACAGCAATTTGGTGAAGGACGCGCTTCTTGATCAGGTGACAGATTCGCTTTTCCATTATTGTTACAGGTATAAGTAGAAGTCTGGCTGTAGGGCATAGTAAGCGCTATAATATCTGACAAACCATCCCCATTGAAATCCCCTGTAAAGAATTTCTTTGGAATTTTTTGATACCTCGTATCATTTCCTCCTATAATTACACAACTTTGATTTTGAGCAACAGGAAAAGAATAAGTTTTAGTATAGATTAAATCTAAAGAACTATAACTCAAATTGGAAACATAATTATTAACTTTTATGATTTCCTGATCACTAACAAGACTTCCTGTTCCAATTGTAGTAACAGCATCAAGATTGTTAAATTTATTAGTGGTTAACAGTAGTTTTGTTGAAAATATATCAGAAAACTTTTCTATATTGATCAGGTTTCCTGCAACATTAGAATTAGTCGTTAATAATTGACTTGAGTTAAAGCGATACAGCTTATCTTTTGAATTAGGATAGGTAAAAAAATCTATAGAGGCATCATTATCAAAGTATCCCGCAAGATATTTCCAGCTATTTGAGTCATATGCAGGTGACACATTACTGATACTAGCATTTGGATTATTAATGATTCCATTATCAGTAGTATCGTATTCAAAAATTATAGGTTTTATAGATTCACCATCCCCATTAAATTCTTGTACTTGAGTAAGTCTTTCGTATCCTAAAGAAGTTGTATCATATGTAAGCTGATATTTTCTGTAAAGTTGATTATTTCCTAAAACTTCAATTCTATCAAGTACTTTAGTTATAGCATAAATAGTATTTCCATAAACATACATTTGCTCATTTCTTGTTCTGTTTTTATAGACAAGATTAATGATATTCACAGGATTATAGGAACCTACAGACGGGTTTCCCCCATATTTTACGGAAGACAGATATATATTTTCATTGTCTTTAAAGTATGAAAACTCTATTCTGTTATACTTTACGTCATCAATATGGGTAACTTTCCACTCGAGCTGGCTTTGGGAATTAGAAGTGTTACCATAAATAGCTGTATTACCATTAGGATAATACACCATAAAGTAAGAGGGACCATAATTTGCGCCATAAGGAGAAACTCCATAAGAAATTACTTTTATATTAGAATAATTTTCTGTCTGATATATAGCTCCGTCTCCTCCATATGTTCCAGACTTCAATATTAATCTCTGACCATCTAATGCAAACCTGTCTTTATCATTATAATTAACAGCATCAATTATATCATCATGAAATTTTGTAGCCGGAATTCTTGTAATAGAAGATGCACCTGAAATATTCCAACCCCAACCTGCAATTCCGTTTTTACTTTGACTGGAATAGTTTAAAGAAATATTAGGTACAGCATTTTTTACACTTGGAAGGTTAGCAATAGGGATAGTATAATTGGCTCCTCCTGTAGAAGATACAGAAAAATCACCTGTTGTCTGACCCACAGCTTGTGCATCCACTAGCTTCATTAAAAAGAAAAGAGCTAATAAAAAAGATATTTTTATTTTCATTATTATATAGAATTTGTGTTTTATTGTTTTAAAACTTTATAAGTTAATTTTTCCCCTGTATTCAAATGGAAAATAATTACATACATACCTATGGGTTGATCAGATAAATCTAATATGATCTTATTTTTTCGTTTATCAAAAGGAATTTGTCTGTACTGAGTAAAATTATAGGCTACATATTCAACTTTCTGAATCATATCTCCCAGCTCAGGAGAACATACAAGATTAACCTTGTCGTTTGTAGGATTAGGATAGATTTTAACCTCAATACCCTGTGGGAACTCCGGTTCACTTAGCAAGTCTGTTTTATTTATAGTTTTACTTTGGGCAGAGCAGGTACTACAGTACTGCCTTATGATCTGATTGCCTCCATTTTCATAATCAAATATGAGAGTTTGTGATTTCAATTCTCCTATAGATAGGAATAAGATGAAAGTACAATATATTGTTTTTTCCATAAATATTGATTTACAAGTACAAAAATCTTAAAAATAAACAGCATACAAAAGGATAATGCATCTTAGCAATTTCATTAAACAGACAAATTGTCTAAAAAATAATATATCATTTCATTTTTATAGATATATTTGCTATTAACACGCAATTGACTATGAAGAATTATCAAAAAAGTCTTTTTGACTTACTATTAAAAAAATCTGGAGGAAAAAAAGGTTTGGTTGACATTATGATTGATAAGTTGGCATTATCAAATGATACTGCTTATAGAAGAATCAGTGGGAAAAATCATATTACATTCAACGAAGGAGTTACTCTGACTTCGCATTTTGGTATTCCCTTAGATAGAATCCATGATTCCAATGTCAATAATGTTGTGCTTAACAAGATTCACGATATCTATAATATAGATGATCTTGAAAAATATTTTGAATCATCCATTGAGAATCTTCAAACAGTGAAAACTATTCCTGATGTTGAATTTATCTATGCTGCAAAAGATATTCCCCTTTTTTATTTCATGAAATTTGATAATTTACAGAAATTTAAAATTTACACCTGGCTTAAATTGATGGATTCTGATTTTTTTTCAAACAGAGTGAGTTTTGAAGAATTTAAAGTTCCTGAAGAGATTAAACAAAAAGGACTTCTACTCTCTCAGGTATATCATGATGTAAGCTCTACAGAAATATGGGGCAATGTTACTATTTATGCTATGCTTGAACAGCTTATCTATTTTCATCAGCTGGAAATGATTAGCACAGATAGTGTCTTAATAATTTGTGACGAAGTAATAAAAGTTCTAAAACAGATAGAATATGAAGCCATACATGAGAAAAAAAACGGCAAAAATGTTTATTTCAAATTTTACCAAAATGATTTATTGATTATGAATAATACTGTTTTCATAAAGTTTTTGGATCAGAAAATGCTTTTTTTACCTTATAATATTTTAAGCTATTATTATACATCGGATGAGAGGGTCTGTAATAATTACGAAAAAAGTCTCGAATTAATTCTTAAAAATTCTGAGCTACTTTCTGCAAATAATAAAGCTAGACATTTATTCTTCAATAAAATGTATAAAAAAGTAGATGATTTAAAAAAAATGATAAAATTGCAAAATTACAATTCAAAATAGCAGTAAAAACTTCACATCTAAGTAATTTTTAATTGAATTTTGAAAAAATTATACTCATTATTGTATATGTTTAGCAATCATACGATTTCATATTTAAAAAAGAATAATCACACTCCTAAAATAGTTTTTGCAGTGACAAACTCTTTCAAAGCCAATAAAGAAAGCTCTGTTCCATAGCCGGAAGATTTTGTGCCTCCAAAAGGAAAACGAGGATCAGAACTCGTCATCCTGTTGATATTTACCGTTCCCGATTCTAATCCTTCAATATAAAACTGCTGTCTTTCTTTATTTGTAGTCCAAACCGAGTTAGCCAGCCCGAAAGGAACATTATTTGCAATTTCCAGTGCTTTATCATCGTTTTCAGCAATCATAATCATTCCTAAAGGACCAAAAAGCTCTTCCTGTAAAATCGGATTTCCTTCTTGAACTCTTATTAATCCCGGATTAAATTCATTATCTGAAATTCTTTCCAGCGGAAGTATCACTACCGCACCGTGGGTCAATGCTTTCTGATACTGCTTTTCAAGATCATCTGCCAAATCAGATTTTGCCATTCCGCCCAATTTCGTTTCCTTCAGTTTAGGATCGGCAGGAACATACTTTTTATATTCTTCAATGAATTTCGGAAGAAAATCAGATTCAATATCTTTCTGAATGATAAATCTTTTTGCGGCAACACAGGTCTGCCCGCAGTTTTGCAGTCTGGCTAAAGCTCCGACTTTGGCTGCTTCATCCAAATCAGCATCATCCAAGACAATAAAAGCATCGCTTCCTCCTAGTTCTAAAAGTGATTTCTTAATATTTTTTCCGGCAATTGATGCTACTTCCGCTCCTGCTTTTTCACTTCCGGTAAGACTTACGCCTTTTATTACTTTATGTTCCAGAATTTCCTTCACATCACGATGTCCTACTTCCAGATTCTGAAAAACACCTTCCGGAAAGCCAGCTTCAATAAAAACTTTCTCAATAGCATTTCCACTTCCAAAACAAATGGATGCATGCTTTAGCACTACTGTATTTCCTGCCAGAATTGCAGGTGTTGCAAACCTTAAAACCTGCCAGAAAGGAAAATTCCATGGCATAACACCAAGAATTACCCCTTTGGGAACATAATGTATTTCCGAAATACTATACTCAGATTCTATTTTTTCAGGAAGTAGAATATTTTCAGCTTTGGCATAATAATTCATCATTAACGCACATTTCTCGACTTCTGCGATAGCCTGAGAAATAGGCTTATTCATTTCATTTGTTATAATTTCACCGAAAAATTCAGATTTGTTTTTAAATATTTCCGCAGCTTTTGCAATAAGTTTCTGTTTCTTTTCAAACGGAATTGTCTTCCATTCCTGAAAAGTTTTTTCAGCTTTTAATAGCTTATTTTCTATTAAATTTTCCATGTTAATTTTGTATTAAAGACAATGAGTCTTTTGCTTTACATAAAGCATTATTATGATTACAAATGCTGTTCCTTGTAACTTGTCTAGCTAATGATTAATTCTATGAAATAAATATTTCTTATCAGTCAAAAAAATAATGGTAAAATGATAATTGCTAAAGATCTAAATCATAAACCACTCATTGGCTAAGCTTGCAGCGAGTCTTGATGTGCGATCCTGAATATCAAAATCAGGATTGACTTCTGCAATATCCAGCGCTGCCAGTTTTTCATTTCTAAGTATATGCCTGTATAAATGCATAAAAGCTGCATCTGCAAAAATCCCGTTATAAGCGGATGCTGAAACTCCCGGTGCAATTGAAGCATTAAAAACATCCATGCAAATAGTCATATAAAGAATATCAACAGATTCTGCCAATTCATTCACTCTTTCGTATACAGAAGGAAGATTTTCAAAAAATAATTCATCTGCCAAAATGTATTTCATTCCAAGCTGATGAGCCGTATCAAAGAGTTTTAATGTATTGGAATTTCTCTGAATTCCGATATGCAAGGAGTTAATTTCACTTTCCTGAGCAATTTGCCAAAAACCCGTTCCTGAACTTGCTCCTACTCCACTTTCCGGCTGTCTGTTATCGAAATGAGCATCAAAATTAATAATCCCGATTTTATGCTCAGGAAAAGCTGTTCTGATTCCACGATAATGACCGAAAGTAACTTCATGTCCTCCGCCTAAAACTAATGATTTACCACCTTTTAGTAAAACCTTTGACACATTTTTAGCCAATAAGTTTTGAGCACTTTCAAGATTTGTATCTTCACAAGTGATATTTCCAAAATCAAGAAGAGAAAAATCCGGAAATATTACCGGAAAATTAGCCATATTTTTCCTTATTACATCAGGTGCTTTTTTTGCTCCCTGCCTGCCTTTATTTCTACGAACTCCTTCATCCACAGCAAAACCGTGCAAAACAAAATTATTTTTTGAAATCAGATCGTAATTGCTTTCCTGTATTACTCTTTGAAATATTCTGTGGTAAAGGAGCTCTTCTCCGTCTAATCTTCCCTGCCAAATAGTATTCATTGTTTCGGTTATTTAACTTGTAGTGTAACTTTATTCGACTTTGAATCCATCAATATATACATTCTCAGCGTTTAAACTACCCTGATTGTAAAGAACATTCTGAAAATTGTCAGTTTTAAAACATATAAAATCAGCTTTATATCCTTCTACCAGTTTTCCCCTATCTTCCAGACCAAGAGCGAAAGCCGATCGGAAAGTTATTCCGGCCAAGACTTCCGCAGTTGTAAGTTTCTCAAATGTTGCTAAAATTGAAGCCTGCGTAATCAAATTTCCCATCGGCGCAGAACCTGGGTTCCAGTCACTTGCTATTGCGACAATGGCTCCTGCATCCAAAAGTTTTCTTGCCGGAGTAAATTTTTCGCCCAATCCTAAACTGGCTCCGGGTAAAGCTGTCGCTACAGTATCTGAATTTGCTAAAAAATCAATATCATCATCAATTGTTGCCTCAAGATGATCAGCAGATTTTGCGCCAACTTCTACTGCAATTCTCGAACTTCCGGGTGTAAACTGATCTGCATGTACGGTAATTTCAAATCCTAAATTTTTAGCTTTAAGTAAAAAACCTTTACTTTCTTCAGGCTGAAATGCTGATTTCTCAATAAAAATATCAACACGTTTTGCTAAATTCTCTTCTTTAACTTTCGGAAGAATTTCATCTACAATATATGCCAAATATTCTTCGTTACTTCCATCAAAATCTCTTGGTTTCAAGTGAGCAGAAAGACACGTTGGAATTAGGGTTGCTTTTGTCAGAATTTGTGCTTTTTTAATGATTCGAAGCATTTTCAATTCGTTTTCAACATCCAATCCATAACCGCTTTTTACTTCGATGGTTGTAATTCCAAGAGAAATTAAAAAATCAATCCTCTGCAATAAAGTTTCCAGTAATTCTTTTTCCGAAGCAGCTCTTGTATGCTGCACAGAACTCCAGATTCCGCCTCCGCTTTCAGCAATTTCGAGATAAGTTTTTCCTGCATTCCGCATTGCAAAATCGTTCGCACGATTTCCGCCAAAACAAATGTGGGTATGAGAATCTACAAAAGCCGGAAGAGCAATTTGTTCTCCTTCAATGATTTCTAATTCTGCATTTTGGTATTTGGATTTTAATACTTCAAAATTTCCTACCTGCTGAATTTTATCATTATTGAGTAAAATTCCACCATCAGTAATTATTTGAAGCTGTTCGTCAGAAAGTTTTCCTCTTAGCGGAAGATTGGCAAGCGTTACAACTTGCTTGAAGGGACCTATTAATTTCATTTATTTTCTCTGTAGATTGATACTAAATACTTTGGTGGATAGAATTCTAATTCCCAAATGTAGTATAAAAACCAATTTTGGAAGTTCATTTTTTTTATTTTCTCAATTATTTTATAATATCTTCAATTATTTCTAAATGATGTTTTGTGTGTATTTCAAGAAAAATTTTAGTCTGCCTTAGCCTAAGTTTTCCGAAAAATGGATGTTCAAAATATTTGTCTGCAGATAAATTTTCTAATTCTTTAATTTTATACCGCGTTTTCGATATATGCATCAATAAATCGTTATTATCAATATTTTCTTTTGGTTGAACAACTTTTGGTGATTTAGCTTTTCCTCTCGGTATTTTTTTCATTGTCAAAACTACAATTCTAATAAAGTTAAATTTCCATTTATAGTCATTTGGATTTGATTGAATTAGAAAATTTATAATCTCATCTAATGTCAACAACGAATGTTCTATATGCCATCCAACATTTGCTGGAGAAACTTCCTGATTTAATTCTCTACAAAATGGAATTTTATCTTCTAATTGATCTAACAGTTTCTCTAATTTGTTCTTCATTTTTTTTTAATCATCTTATTTGTTGAATTATCATGACAATTACTTTCTCATTTAAAAGTTAATGTACAATCTTTTTTTTTGGATAATTTTTTAATATGACACCCACTATATGGAATATTCGGTGCTCTCTATAAAAACAAATATTTCGTAAAATCCCTTGTTAAGAAGTTTATCCTAAAGTTTTATCAAAAATACTTAAAATATCTGTTGTTCTCAAATCTTAATTTTTCCTCCATTTCTCATTCTAAACCTTAGACTAAAATTCCTATCTTTACAGTAAATGAAATTGAATAAATGCCAGATTTTTTACATCCAGATAAAGACAATTATTCCAGCGAAGAGCTGATGCAGGAGCAGCAAATACGTCCTCAGAGTTTTAAAGATTTTGCCGGCCAAAGAAAAACACTGGAAAATTTAGAAGTGTTTGTAACTGCAGCCAAAAAGCGTGGCGGTGCGCTGGATCATGTTCTTTTACACGGTCCGCCCGGATTGGGCAAAACTACCTTAGCTAATATTATTGCGAATGAATTGGGTGTAAACTGTAAAATTACATCAGGTCCGGTTTTGGACAAGCCCGGAAGTTTAGCCGGTTTACTGACCAACCTTGAAGAAAATGATGTGCTTTTCATTGACGAAATTCACAGGCTTTCTCCTATTGTAGAAGAATATCTTTACTCTGCAATGGAAGATTATAAAATAGATATTATGCTGGAAACCGGTCCGAATGCAAGAAGTGTTCAAATCGGGCTGAATCCTTTTACTTTAGTGGGAGCAACTACCCGAAGCGGAATGCTTACCAAACCTATGCTCGCAAGATTTGGAATTCAAAGCAGGCTGGAATATTATACTATTGAATTATTATCAATGATCATTATCCGAAGTGCCGGTGTTTTAGGAATAAAAATTTATGAAGATGCCGCCATTGAAATTGCTAGACGCAGCCGCGGAACGCCCAGAATTGCCAATGCTCTTTTAAGAAGAGTAAGGGATTTTGCTGAAATTAAAGGAAATGGAGAAATTGAAATTGAAATTACAAAATACGCTTTAAATTCATTGAATGTAGACGAATTTGGCTTAGATGAAATGGATAACAAAATTATGCGTGTCATGATTGAAAACTTTAAAGGAAAACCTGTAGGAATATCAGCTTTGGCAACTTCTATCGCAGAAAATCCTGAAACTTTGGAAGAAGTGTATGAACCTTTTCTTATACAGGAAGGATTTATCATCAGAACTCCGAGAGGACGAGAGGTAACAGAAAAAGCATATAAACATTTGAATATTGCTAAACCGAAAAATCCGGGAGAACTTTTTTAAATCACTAGTGAATTAAATCAATGAAAACCAAAAAAATATATCAATGAAACTATATCCTATACAATGCGGAAAATTTAAGCTGGACGGAGGTGCCATGTTCGGAGTCGTCCCAAAGAGTTTGTGGGAAAAAACAAATCCTGCAGACGAAAGAAATTTAATTGAACTGGGAACGCGTTCCCTCCTGATAGAAGATGGAAAAAAATTAATTTTAATTGACTGCGGTCTCGGGAACAAACAGGATGATAAATTCTTTGGACATTATTCGCTCTGGGGAGATGATACTTTAGATAAAAATCTTCAGAAATATGGGTTTGTTAAAGAAGATATCACCGATGTATTTTTGACTCATCTGCACTTCGACCATTGTGGTGGTGCTATAGGATGGAATGACGACAGGACAGGATACAGACCTGCATTCAAAAATGCACAGTTCTGGACTAATGAAAACCACTGGAAATGGGCAACAGAACCGAATGCGAGAGAAAAAGCAAGCTTCCTGAAGGAAAATATCCTTCCAATACAGGAAAGTGGTCAATTGAATTTTTTACCGCTTCCTACAACCGGAAATTACGGCTTTGCACCAGATTTAAAAATGGATGTAATTTTTGTGGACGGACATACAGAGAAACAAATGCTTCCTGTAATCCAATATCAGGAAAAAACCATTGTCTTTGCTGCTGACTTAATTCCAACAACAGGACATATTCCACAGGTGTATGTAATGGGATATGACACAAGACCTTTATTAACGATAGAAGAAAAAGCTAAGTTTCTGAAACAATGTGTAGAAAATGATTATCTTCTGTTCTTAGAACATGATGCTCATCACGAACTTGCAAGTCTGAAAATGACTGAAAAAGGAGTTCGTCTTGATGAAACTTTTAGTTTTAATGATGTTTTTGGATATTAATTTTAGTTATGGAAGATTTATTGAATTCGGAATCAAAAAAAACAGAACCCTATCCCTCATCAAGCTCAAAAATAATTGGTCTTACAGGAGGTATTGGCTCGGGTAAAACTACTGTAGCAAAATTTATAGAAAACTGTGGATTTCCGGTTTATTACTCGGATGACAGAGCCAAAGAAATCGTTAACGATAATACCGAATTAAAGATAAAAATAAAAGAACTGTTGGGTGATGAGTCTTATAATGAAAATGAGCTCTACAACAGGAAATTTGTTGCTAAAAAAGTTTTTGAGAATGAAAATCTATTAGACCAGTTAAACAAGATTATTCATCCCGCAGTTCGTATTGATTTTGAGAATTGGGTAAAAAATCAAACCAAATATTTGATCTTCAAAGAAACTGCTTTACTGTTTGAGCTAAAGCTTCATTTAGAATGTTATCAATCTATTTTAGTAACCGCAGAAGATAATATCAGAATAAAGAGAGTGATGGATCGTGACCTTAAAACCTATAGGGAAGTACAGTCTATCATGGAAAATCAAATGATGGAAAAAGAAAAAATTAAGTTAGCTGATCATGTCATTTACAATAATGGAAATTTGGATGATCTGAAAGAACAAACAGAGAAAGTCATTTTCGAGATAGAATAACCACAATTTAATTAATAAAGTCACTGAAAATTCTCAGTGACTTTTTTTGTATAATAACTACAGATGGTAAAAAAAATAAGCTCTCATTTCTGAGAGCTTATTCAATTTTTAATTCAAAGAATAATCAAAAATTATTCTTTAATGAATTTTTTCTGAGCAGTACCTTTTACGTCATCAATGTCTATTACATAAAGTCCGTTGATTAGTCTGCTTACATCAATCTTATTGTTTAAGATGATTCCGCTTGAGATTAACTGACCCGAAGCACTGTAAATCTTGTAATTCGCTTTCTTACTGATGTTTTT
>NZ_JBVYOF010000011.1:0-129267 GCF_056133985.1 Chryseobacterium sp. L12
CAAGATTTATTGAAGTTTAAGAAGCTAATTCAAAATTTATACGAGCCTTTGAATCAGAATGAGATTAAGTAATATATTATTGGACATTTTCTATAGCATGGATTTATCTGAAAATAGATTCTTTATCAAGTCGTATAAACACTCAAAAACAGTATTAATCCCAATAAAAAACCGCCTTAATGACAAAGCGGTTGTATCTAAAGAACATAATAGTGTATTAATAATTATTTATATTCTGAAGGGGTCACCGAAAAATCTGTTGTTGATTTTCCATTTTTATCATAATACATATATTTCAATGTAACATTTTTATCTCGAAAGTTTTTCATATCCGGAGAGTTTTTTATGCTTTTCAATGCTTCTTCTTTAGCCGCAATTTTATAATCATTAATTTCATCAGGTGTCAGATCGTCTTTACTATCGTCTGTTAATGTATAATTATACTGAAGAGTGGTATTGTTATGTACTGAGACACTATCTAATCTGACTCCTTCACTAAGTAATTGCGGTGTAATTTTATTCATGCTTGTTGCAGCTTCTTTTAGTTCTGTTTCTATCTTGTTTTCTTTACTGCAAGAGGATAGAAAAAATGCAGTGATCGTAAGTGAGATGGTAAGATAATTTTTCATATATAATATTTAATTGATTAATCTTATGGTATTCAACATAAATTAAGCCAAAAATGTTTTTGATTCTATATAAATAAAAGTTACTTTGTTAAACCTATTACTATTTGTAACAAAGTTATCATTATAAATACTAATTTTGTATAAAATTTAAAAATGAAAAAAAACATATCAACTATACAAGATAACAACTATGCGATTAACTGGTTTCAAAAATTTCTTCTGATTTGTTCAGGTGCAAATATTCACATCATCAAAAAAACACCAAGTGAATGGAATAAATTTGCCGGAATAGGAGGAATTGTACTTTTTACTGCAGTCTTTGCTACATTATCGGCTGCTTATGCTATGTTCACAATTTTTGATGATATTTGGGCTTCTATTGGGTTTGGTATTCTTTGGGGATTGATGATCTTTAATCTTGACAGATATATTGTTTCTTCGATAAAAAAAACAGGAACGTGGTGGAATCAGATTTTAATGTCCATTCCTAGATTAATCTTGGCTACATTTTTAGGAATTATTATATCTAAACCTTTAGAGCTTAAAATCTTTGAAAAAGAAGTCAATAAACAACTTAATACAATTATTCAACGAAATAAAAAAGATCTGCAATCTCAAATGAATGGCAGAATTCTTCAACAAAGCGGACCTTTTGAGACGGAAAAAAAACAGATTACCTTAAAAATTAGTCAATATCAGAAGTCATATGATTCGGCAGCTGTAGATCTTGAAAAAGAGATTTTAGGTAAACAGTCAAACTTAACAAGTGGAAAGGAAGGATTTGGTCCCAATGCAAAAAGGAAACAGGAACTAAAAGAACAGAGAAGAAAAGATCTGGAAAATTATCAGAAGCAAATGGCTCCAAGGCTGGAATATCTGGATAAAGAAATTTCTAAAGTGTACACCAATCTCGAAACTGAAAGAAAATCTACCGAAACTTTTGAGGATAAGTATAATGGTTTTGCAGCAAGACTGCAAGCGTTGGATGAACTTGGTGAGAATTCTGCGATTATAGCAACTGCAGCTGCATTTATTATGGGTTTGTTTGTTTGCCTTGAGATTTCTCCTGTTTTGATTAAATTGATTTCTTATGTAGGACCCTATGATTATCTTTTAGAAAAAACTGAAAATGATTTCAGATTGTATTCTAAAGAAAAAGTTGAAAAAGGCAATGCATTAACTGATTTCAGAATTGATGATTTCAAGAGAAAACTGGATGAGTAAATAGCCATAATTTTTGAAAAACTCACGATAGTATTGATAGGAATGTTTTTTGATTTCCTGTAATATGCCTTCAAGTGTTGTCAATAATTATATTTATTTTCCTGAAACTGAAATATTAAGAGTAATTTATCAGTCGGGAGCAATATATGATTATCTGAATGTTCCTTTTGATATTTCGGAAAAGTTCAGGGAGGCAAGATCTAAAGGTCAGTTTTTGAATCGTGTAATTAAAGTAAGATTTAACTACAAGAGAGTAAAGTAACAAAAATTCGGCGGTCGCTATGCAACCGCCGAATTTTATTATATAGATTTTAATTATAAAGAATAATTCGGAGCTTCTGATGTGATAATAACATCATGAGGATGAGATTCTTTCAATCCGCTTCCGGTAATCATTACCATTTTAGTTTCGGTTTGTAAAGCTTCAATATCTTTTGCTCCGCAGTAGCCCATTCCGGCTCTAAGACCTCCTGTTAACTGGAAAATAACGTCTTCCAGCTTTCCTTTGTGTGGAACTCTACCTTCAATACCTTCAGGAACGAATTTTTTCGCTTCACTTTGGAAATATCTTTCTTTACCACCTCTTTTCATTGCAGAAAGACTTCCCATTCCCTGGTAAGCTTTAAATTTTCTTCCCTGATAAATAATTTCTTCTCCCGGAGATTCATCTGTTCCAGCTAAAAGAGAACCTACCATTACTGCTCCTGCACCGCTTGCAATTGCTTTCACAATATCGCCTGAAAGCTTAACGCCGCCATCTGCAATTACCGTAACGTTTTTAGATTGAGCATATTCATAAACATTGTAAATTGCTGATAACTGCGGAACTCCAACACCTGCAACAACTCTTGTTGTACAGATAGAACCCGGTCCTACACCCACTTTAAGAACATTTGCGCCTGCATTGATTAAATCTTTTGCAGCATCTGCCGTTACAATATTTCCGCCAACCAAATCTAAATCCGGATATGCTTTTCTGATTTCTGAAATTTTATCTAAAACACCCTTAGAATGTCCGTGTGCAGAATCAATAGCAACAATATCTACTCCGGCTTTTACCAATGCAGCAATTCTGTCCATTGTATCTTCACCAACTCCAACTCCGGCTCCCACAATAAGTCGTCCGTTTTCATCTTTGTTTGCGTTTGGATATTCAAGCTGGTTATCAATATCTTTAATAGTAATCAAACCAACAAGCTTATTCTCTTTATCAACAATAGGAAGTTTTTCAACTCTGTTTTTAAGAAGAATTTCTTTGGCTTTTTCCAGATTGGTATTTTTATCAGACGTGATGAGATTAGTTTTAGTCATAATCTCTTCAACTTTCATATCAAGATTTTCCTGATATTTTACGTCCCTGTTGGTGATTATTCCAATCAAGACATTATCAGAATCTACAACAGGAAGACCAGAGATTTTATATTTTGCCATTGTTTCTTTAGCCTGAGCCAAAGTATGATCTTTTGAAAGTGTTACGGGATCTGAAATCATTCCGTTTTCAGAACGTTTTACACGGTTTACCTGAGCCGCCTGTTCTTCAATAGTCATATTTTTGTGGATGAAGCCCAAACCTCCCACTCTTGCCAGAGCAATTGCCAAGTCAGCTTCAGTTACAGTATCCATCGCAGCGGAGACTATAGGTACATTCAGCGTGATTTTATCGGTAAGTCGGGATTTTAGGGAAACCTGATTTGGTAAAACTTCAGAATAAGAAGGAACTAGAAGCACGTCATCGAAAGTGATGGCTGTCTCTACAATTTTGTTATGAATAGACATCTTTACTTTCTTGCAAAATTAAGGCTTTTAGATGAGATACGAAAATCAGCAGCAATAGTTTAAATAAAAATTAATAATTCATGCTATAAATTAAAAAGCCACTAAAATAGTGACTTTACAAAATTAATATAGCTAAATATGGATTACCGGTCTTCAAATGAATTGATCATTCTGGAAATATCATCTGCTGAAAAATTGCCTTTAATCTCTACAAATGCCATTTCTTTTTTTGAATTTACTGAAATCAGCATATTTTTGATCCTATCACCATTCTGCTTAACTCTTATATTGACGTTATCCCCATTATGTTTTATTGTTGCCCAGTCTTCATAATGATTGGAATTAAGGTAATTTGTATAATCATTAAACAGTTTCTGGCTTCCGTTTTCAACGGTCATTACTTTAATTTTGGAAACTTTTTTTACCATATTTATCGCAGCTTCACTTTCTCCGTCTTCTCTCAAAGCCCTTTTAATGTAAGGCTTCGCTAAAAACAGCGGAACATTAAAACTTGTGAATCTTGCATTTTCAAAATCATTATCACCAGAAAAAAATGCAATATTTGGCTTATCAGAAACAATACAGGATTGTAGCAGGAAAAAAGTGCAGCAAAAGAGAAAAATGTTTTTTAAGATTTTCATGGCAATTGATTTTTAGTTTATTTTGCTCAGACTTCCGCCAGAAACTTTATCCACTTTTGCTTCCATTTCAGGGTTTCCTTTTAGTCTTACTGATCCTCCGGAAGATGCCCTTATCTTTAATTTGTCTTTTACGTGCAAAGAAAGGCTTGCTCCGGAAGTTGATTCAGCCTGAGCTGTGTTGATTATTAATCCATCAGCTTTACATGATGCTCCGCTGCTCAAATCTATAAACGCTGTTTTTGCCATTCCTTCAATAGTAGAGCTTGCACCACTCGAATTTTTTAAAACTAATTTCTGTGCTGTAAGATCAACCTTCACACTAGAACCTGAATTAATATCAAAGTTGGCATTATCTGTATCAAATTTTCCCTTGATGTTTGAGCCGGATGAAGCATTAACTTCCAGATTGTTTTCTCTTACCGTATTTACTGCAGTAAATGATGCGCCTGAAGAAGTTTCAATAGAATTCATTTCTGGAGATGAAACATTTACTGTCAGATTTTTAAATCTCAGATTTTTTACACCCTTGTTATCAATATAAATTTTTAAAACTCCGTTTTCATTTTTTGTAATGACATATTGCAATTTGTCTGCATCTGCCAAAACCTTTATGCTGGTTGCATTTTCCTGTTTATAATTTACATTCACTCCCATGCTAACGTCAATTTTAGAAAACTCACCTACATTTCTGTTTTCTCCGTTAAGATAAGATGAAGTATTTTCTGAATTAAAACTGTTTCTGGATGAGCTTTTTGCAGAAGTAGTTTTTATTTCTGTTGAATTAATAATATTATTCACATCATCCATTTTCATTTTTCCGTTAAGGATAAAAATGGCAATCTCATCTTTTGAATCCACATTAAAGATCAGATTTTCAAGAATGCCGTCTTTAGCATTTTCTGCTAAAAATTTCATCTGAACATCATCATTTTTGATGGACATCAATTCATTCAGTTTCAGATCTTTCAAAAGTTTTGCTACTCTCTCGCTTTTTTCCTGGTTCATTTTTATCTGCCCCTGGTTTTCAGATTTCAGATCATCCGGAAAAGTAATTTTAGAAAACACCAGAAGCTTCAAACCATTTACATCACGCATGATTGGTTTTATTTTTCCGATATATTCGTTGCTTATATCAATTCTATCCAACAAGTCAAACATAGGTTTTTTGATGTTGATAGAGGTTACGCCGCTTTTATTTTCAAACGAATCGAAAAATTTATCAAGCTTTTCTGTCTGTGCAGAATAATTTCCAAAAGCGGTTATAAAAAGGGTGAGTATAAAAAATATTTTTTTCATGGGTTTCTTAAATTTAATTGATTATAAGCCTGATCAGTTGCATAATCTTATTGTTAATAATCTATTCTACATTATCCATCACTTTAGGTTTCAGCGCCTGATTTACATTCGTTGCCATCACCTGAAATGAATATTTGGTTACGTTGATTGCTTCTTCTACATTATCAATCCTTTTTCCGTTCACAATTACATAAGAATCTTTATATCCCAGAGAATCTGCTAGGTTTCTTTGAGAATTATTGTAAACGTATTTTGGTTTTCTTTCTTTTTTAATTCTGCTTTTTTTGGATAAAAGTTCATCAAGTACATCATTTTCGGCTATTGCATTTTCCTGAAAAATAGAATCTTTTTTTGCGCCGGAAGCAGAATCGGTAATATGAACGGCAACCTGTGAATCATGATT
Organism: Chryseobacterium sp. L12; assembly: GCF_056133985.1. Taxonomy (NCBI): domain Bacteria; kingdom Pseudomonadati; phylum Bacteroidota; class Flavobacteriia; order Flavobacteriales; family Weeksellaceae; genus Chryseobacterium; species Chryseobacterium sp. L12. The sequence goes on from NZ_JBVYOF010000011.1 coordinate 5,970, forward strand.
ATGATTTTCTGCAATAAATTCGTTTTTCTGTTTTAAAACCTCATTTTTAACAAAATTTTCTTTATCGGTGATTTTGTTTTGATTGAAATTAAAAATAAAAGCCAATCCGAATACAATAATCGCACTTGCAGCCATCCAGAGCCATTTTGGGAATGAAGGTTTGCTGTTTTTAATCGGAATAACAGGAATTTTTGCTGAAGACTTTGTTTCTTCCTTACCTTCTGCTTTTTTAAGAAAATCATCAAAATCCCAGTTCATCTTATCTTCCTTCAGATTTTGGAAGACTTCATTATATTTATCTTGAAATTTGTCTTTGCTCATAGCTCATCAGTTGAGTGATTTGTTCTTTTACTTTTTGTCTTGCCCGCATCAGATTGACTCTTACTGCGTTTTCTTCCATTTCCAGTATTTCAGAAATTTCAGACACTTCGTACTCTTCTACGTCTTTCAGATGGATGACCATCTTTTGCTTTTCGGGAAGCTGATTGATGAATCCCACAATCTGTTCTTTCAGATTATTGACTTCCATGTTATATAGTTCTGAACGATGAAGCTGCAGATCTGCAAAGCCCAATTTTACATCATGGTGCTTTAGACGGTTCAGGCATTCATTTCTGACTGATTTTAAAGCATAGGATTTTAAATTTCCAAACTGTTCCAGCTCGTCTTTTTTCTGCCAGAATTTAATCATCAGATCCTGTACGATATCTTCGGCTTCATCGCTGCTCAGGACAAATCTTTTCGCAAAACGGAACATCTCATTACTGAGAATAAATACCGTATTCCTGAAAGTTTCCTGAGTCATAAGTTTTGTTTCTATTAATAAGACAACCGGAATTAAGAATTTATTACACTAAAAATAAAAAAACTTCAAAAATTGAAGTTTTAGTTTATTTTGAATAACGAAATAATTATTACCCATTAAAGCGTTTGAGAATTTTACATATTTTAAGTTAAGCCTCATTTTGAGAAGTCTGCTCGTAAAATTTTTAGATGCTTTCTTAAAAAACTTAACCGCTAAAATCATCTTAATGGTTTAGATATTTTAAATATGGTATTAATAATTCTCAAAAATATGTTTCAAAATGCCTTTATCTTCGTCTGTTAACGGCATTTTTCTTCTTGCCATTACCTTTTCGGCAACTTCGTATGCTTTATCTAGTTTGAAACGTTCATCATCTTTGAACCCACCCCAGGAAAAATTTTCAATCAGATTCGGAGGGAAACCTTCTCTGAAAATATTGGAAGCCACCCCAATGACTGTTCCGGTATTCAGCTGAGTATTAATTGCGGTCTTAGAATGGTCTCCCATAATTAAGCCTGCAAACTGCAAACCGGTATCCTGAAAATCTTTGGTTCTATAGTTCCACAATTTTACGTTTCCGTAATTGTTTTTAAGGTTGGAAGAGTTGGTATCTGCTCCCAGATTGCACCATTCACCAATGACAGAATTTCCAACAAAACCATCATGTCCTTTATTGGAATATCCAAAAATAATGATGTTGCTTACTTCTCCACCAACTTTAGAGTGCGGACCAACCGTTGTTGCCCCGTAAATTTTTGCTCCTAAATTAAATTTTGAGCCTTCGCAAAGTGCAATCGGACCACGAAGATTACAGCCTTCCATCACTTCTGCATTTTTTCCGATGTAAATTTTCCCGGTCTTAGTATTGATCGTTGAAAACTCAACTTCGGCTCCTTCTTCTATAAAAATATCTTCCTTCTTCCCTAAAAATCCGTTGGTGGAAGATAATTCCTGCGACGTTTTTCCTTTCGTTAATAATTCGAAATCAAAATCAATGGCTTCTTTATTATAGCTGAAAAGATCGGTTGGCTTTTTAAAAAATATGAGTTTTTCTTTAATATCCGTCATTTTTTCAATCTGGTTTAATGAAAAGCCTTCCATATTAATTTTTGCGGCGACCAACTCATCTTCATACACCAAAGCTTCGCCCTGTTTCAGATTTTTAATTTGTTGAATTACCGTTTCTGTCGGTAAAAAATTAGGAACTAGAAAAAGGCTTTCCTTTTTTTCAGGTTCTCTGAATTTCTGCTGAAGATACAATTCTGTAAACCAGGAGATTTCATCAGAACTTAAAATTTTTTGCCATCTTTCGGAAAAAGTAAGAATTCCGCAGCGCATTTCTGCAACAGGACGGGTAAATGTAAGCGGAAGGAAATCTTCCCAATATTGTGCATCGGAGAATACAAGCTGCATTTTATTAGAGGTTAGAGGTTAGAGGATGAAAAGTTGATCATTTCTATTCAATAATCAGTTTTAGCTTTAATTTCTAGCTAAAAGCAAAAATACAAATACTTAAACTAAATTTTCAATCCGGCTATAAAAAAAGTCTTCCGGAAACCGAAAGACTTTTAAATATTGTAAGAACAAAAAATTACTTAGCGAATTTTTTGTATTTGTTCATGAACTTATCTACTCTACCTGCAGTATCAACCAATTTAGTTTTTCCTGTGTAGAAAGGGTGAGAAGTAGAAGAGATTTCCATTTTGATCAATGGGTACTCCTGACCTTCAAACTCAATAGTGTCTTTAGTATCTGCTGTAGACTTGCAAAGAAACATTTCGTCGTTACTCATATCTTTGAAAACAACAAGTCTATAATTTTCTGGGTGAATTCCGTTTTTCATGTGTAAACTTTTATAATTTAAAAAATTAAACTTTGCTTTCGAAATAGTAATGGATATTTCTCTGCTAAATTTTAGGTTGCAAAAATACAAATATTTTTATTATATACAAATACTGAGTTAAGATTTTTTTCTGGCATAAGAATATTGAAGTATTTTCGTTAAATTTGAAACTTATATAAATTTAATTAAATGGAGCCGTTGTGACTGCTTAATATTTACATTTTGGCAGTGTTTAAATGACTCACAAACAATAAATATCTACTTATGAAATATAAATCATTACTTTTTTTATCTGTATTGATGTTAATTTTTGCTGTTTCGTGTAATCAGGATGACATCAGTTTCGATGCTCCTTCACAGGAACTTAGATTTTCCAGAGACACTGTTTTTTGTGACACTGTTTATCATCAAGTAAGATCCGAAACCTACGCAGTAAAAGTTTTTAATAATGAAGACAAAGATGTAATGATCCCGAGAATTCATCTGGAAAAAGGTGCGTCATCTTTATACAGAATCAATGTGGACGGAAAGGCAGGGCATGATTTTCAAAATGTTCCTTTGAGAAAAAAAGACAGCATGTATATATATGTAGAAATTGCGCCTCAGGCTACAGGACCAGAAGCAATTGCGGAAGACAGAATTTTGTTTACGACAGGAGTAGGGCAGCAGCATGTTACTTTATTTTCTGTAGTGCAGGATGCCGAATTTTTTATACAGACACCGTCAAACCCTAATGTAATTACCAATCATACCACCTGGACTAACAACAAGGCTAAAATTATCTATGGGAATTTAACGGTTGACCAAAATATCAATTTAAGCATTGAACCGGGAACAAAAGTTTATTTCCATAAAAACAGCGGCATGAAGGTTTCTCAGGGAGCAATTCTCAATATCAACGGAACATTAGATAATCAGGTTATTCTTCGTGGTGACAGAAATGATACGTATTATGACACAATTCCAAGAAACTGGAAGTCTATAAAAATGGAAGAAGGTTCTACGCTCAACATGAACCATGCAAGACTTTTTGGTGGAACTACAGGTCTTGAGATGAAAAAGGCAAACGCCAATATCAGAAATTCATTTATTAATACCTTTCAGGAATATGGAATTTATGCGGTAGAATGTACTGTGAATGCAAATAACCTGGTAATGAATAACTGCGGAGAATCTGCGATTGGGATATTCAGAGGAGGAAATCACTCATATACTCATGTGACTATAGCTAATTATTCTCAGGTGTTATTCAATCGGAACAGAATGGGAATTTTTGCAACCAATGAATGGAAAAACGAAAACGGACAAATTGTTTTTGGAGCTCTTCAGAACTTGAATATTCTCAACAGTATTGTGTATTCTGACCAGGGAGATTCGGTGAATTTTGAAGCAATTAACGGTCAGCAGTTTCAATATTTAATTCAAAATTCTTTAATTAAATATTCAGGCTTGTCAGGTGCGGGATTTATGTTTGATAACAATCCAACCAACAGCATTATTCAAAGTTACAAAAATGAGGATCCTAAATTCGTCAATTATTTTGCGGCACAAATGAATCTTCGGGTAAAAAATGATTCACCTGCAAGAAACAAAGGTAATGTGACGATAGCAGGAACAGTTCCAACGGATATTGTAGGTGTTTCAAGAACATCCAATCCAACATTGGGAGCTTATCAATAGATTTTTTAATAAAATTTAATTTAACTTTTACGTCCGTTTTTCAAATATGGAAATTACAAGCCTTCAACAGCAAGTTGATGAATGGATAAAAACTATTGGTGTCCGCTATTTTAACGAACTTACCAATATGGCAATGCTCACCGAAGAAGTGGGGGAAGTGGCAAGAATTATTGCAAGAAGATATGGTGAACAAAGCGAAAAGGAAAGCGATAAAAGCAAAGATCTAGGTGAGGAATTGGCAGATGTTTTATTCGTTACTTTATGTTTAGCCAATCAAACCGGAGTCAATTTACAGGAAGCTTTTGATAAAAAAATGAATTTGAAGACTGATCGGGATAAGGATCGTCATCAAAATAACGAAAAATTGAAATAGTGAACAATGATGAATTATAGGTTATAAATATTCAAATCTTTTTTAAATAAGGGGGAACAATGAAGAAGCTAGAAAAATCAAAATTACAAAGAAATCAAACCATACAAATAAGCGGTTCGAAAAGTATTTCGAATCGTTTGTTGATTTTGGAAAGTTTATTTTCAAACATAAAAATCGGAAATTTATCCAATTCTCAGGATACACAATTGCTTAAAAAAGCATTGTCTTCGGAATCTGAAACCATTGACATTCACCATGCAGGAACAGCAATGCGTTTTTTGACTTCCTATTTCTCTATTCAGGAAGGAAAAGCAACAATTCTTACCGGATCAGGAAGAATGAAAGAGAGACCCATTAAAAATCTAGTTACCGCACTGAAAAGTCTCGGTGCAGAAATTAAGTATCTGGAAAATGAAGGTTTTCCGCCTTTGAAAATTACGGGTAGAAAAATAATTCAATCCAAAGTAGACGTTCCCGCCAATATTTCGAGCCAGTTTATCACGTCTCTTTTACTGATTGCAGGAAAACTGGAAAACGGTTTGGAAATTAATTTAGTTGGCGAAGTGACTTCAAGATCCTATATCGAAATGACTTTGGATGTTTTAACCAAATTCGGAATTAAAAACAGCTTCGTTGGAAACATTATTAAAGTTGAACCATTCATCAATAATCATTCATCAACCATCTATTACGAAGTGGAAAGCGATTGGAGTTCTGCCTCTTATTTCTATTCGTTTGCAGCCATTGGAAGAGAAACTGTTCATTTAAAAAGCTTCAATAAAGAATCAACGCAGGGAGATTCTGCAATTGCAAAAATTTACAAAGATTTTTTTGGAATTAAAACAGCTTTTACAAAAAAAGAACATCAATTAACCATTCAGCCAATTGAAGATTTTCAGTTACCGGAAAAGATTATTCTGGATATGAACAATTGCCCGGATATTGCTCAGACACTTTGCGTAACAGCTTCAGCTTTGAAAATTCCTTTTGAAATTTCAGGTTTGGGAACTCTAAAAGTAAAAGAAACTGACCGTCTTTCAGCGTTACACAACGAATTAAAAAAACTGGGTGTAGAAACTGAAATCTCAGACTCTACAATACAATCACTAAGTTTTAAAAGTCCGCAGGAAAATATTTCTATTAAAACATATCAGGATCATAGAATGGCAATGAGTTTTGCGCCGTTTTGTTTGATTAAAGAGTTGAACATTGAAGATGAAAGTGTTGTAGAAAAATCTTATCCGCTGTTTTGGAAGGATTTGTCTGAACTGCTAACTTTAAAATGATTAAATTTGTTTTATCAGTTTATCAATAAAATTAGACCTATGGAAATTACAAGTCTCAGCCAACTTGATATGAATGCATCTTACACCTATGCAGATTATCTTATGTGGAAACTCAAGGAAAGGGTAGAGCTATTCAGAGGGAAAATTTTGAAAATGAGTCCTGCTCCGTCTCCGATGCATCAAAGAATATCTCAGAAGATAAATCAGGTTCTTTATTCTTATTTTGAAAAAAGTCCCTGTGAATTGTTCTATGCTCCTTTCGATGTGCGTTTGCCAAGCAAAACCGGAGAAATCATTACCGTTGTGCAGCCTGATCTATGTGTGATTTGTGACAGAAATAAGATTGATGATAAGGGTTGTCTTGGGGCACCCGATCTGATCGTAGAAATTTTGTCACCCGGAAATTCAAAAAAAGAAATGAATTTAAAATTCAGTTTATATGAAGAATCAGGTGTTTCAGAATATTGGGTGGTAGATCCGAGTGAGAAATTTATTTTGATTTACAGTCTGGAAAATGGTGAATATATTAGCAGAAAACCTGTCGCAGACGGCGAAATGCTGCAGTCTGTCAAATTTAAAGATCTGACATTTTCTACACAGGATTTGTATGAATTTTAATAAAACTTGTTGTCTAATAACAAATAAAAGACTTTGTCAATTTTCTGGCAAAGTTTTATTTTTGAAATCATCTATTTAAAAATTAAAACATTGAATAAAACCATCATCATCACCGGAACTTCATCAGGAATTGGTTTCGTTTTAGCAGAATATTTTGGAAAAAAAGGTCATAAAGTTTATGGCTTAAGCAGAAAATTCACTGAAAGTCAGTATTTCAAGTCAATTCCAACCGATATTACGGATAACGAAGCCGTTCAAAATGCTATTGCAGAAGTTCTAAAAACAGAAACCAAAATTGATGTTCTCATCAACAATGCAGGAATGGGAATGGTAGGAGCTGTGGAAGATTCTTCAAAAGAAGATATTTTAAAATTATTCAATCTTAATCTTATCGGTGCAGTTCAGATGATGAGTGCCGTAATGCCGAAAATGCGTGAAAATAAATTTGGGCAGATCATCAATGTTTCCAGCATCGGAAGTGAGATGGGATTGCCTTTCCGTGGGTTTTATTCAGCTTCAAAATCCGCTCTGGATAAAGTAACTGAAGCGATGCGTTACGAAGTTTATCCCTGGAATATTAATGTTTGTTCCCTTCATTTAGGCGATATTAAAACCAATATTGCAGAAAATAGGGTAAGAACAAAAGTTTCTGAGCCATATAAAAATGTTTTTGACAAAGTATATGCTCTTATGAATTCTCATGTAGGCGATGGAACCGAACCTTTGGAAGTGGCAGGATATGTCGATACACTTTTAAGTAAAAATAAGTGGAAAGCTCATTACTATTTTGGTAAATTCGGACAGAAAATTGGTGTTCCTTTGAAATGGATTCTTCCGCAGGGAACTTATGAAAATCTGATGAAGAAGTACAATAAACTGGCTTAAATTAAGTTATTAAAACAAATTTATATAGAAAATATTCTAAACCATTAAGATTGTATTTTCTTAAACTTTAAATCAAAGATAATATTGAGAAATTTTTAATAATTTAATCTTAAAGGGTTAATAAAAACTTGCATTGAAGTTATTTTTAAACATATTTTTTGTGTTGTTTTGCGTTTTTGTACAAGCGCAGAAGAAACAGTATTTTCTTATTGATACAGAAACCAAGGCTAAAAAAAAAGTGAAAGACTCGCTTTCTGCTGCAAAATTCCTTGATTCTCTTGCGCAAAGCAATTATTTCTTTACCGAGCTGAAAGACGTAAAAATAAAAGGTGATAGCACGGAAATTTACTACGATAAAGGAAAAAACTTTAACGAAACCTATGTTAATCTTTCAGATTCTATTGCGGATAAACTGAAACTGGAAAAAGAGTTTTTTACTAAAAATTTAGATTCCGTTAAAAAAAACATCAATAAAAAATATATAGACGATGGTTTTGCATTCAGCAGAATAAAGTCAAAATTTAAAGGACAGAAAAAAGGCTATCCAATTGTTGAGCTTGATATCAACAAAAATGATAAACGTACCATCGACGGATTTGTGGTAAAAGGTTACACCAGAGTTCCGAAAAGATTCATCAGGAATTTAGATAAAGATTTCAAAGGGAAAACATACGATGACAAGAACCTTATTGCCATCAATAAAAACTTTCAAAGTCATCCTTTTGTAAGCCTGGAAAGGCAGCCGCAAACTCTTTTCACCAAAGACTCTACGCAGATTTATCTGTTTATGGAGAAGAAAAAGACCAATACATTTGATGGAGTGATAGGCTTTGGGAATGATAAAACAGACAAGTTTACACTCAACGGAACGCTGAATGTGAATTTCAGAAATATGTTTAATGGTTTTGAAACCGTCAATTTATACTGGCAGCGAAATCCGGATAGAGGTCAGACTTTCGATTTGCAGGCAGATGTTCCGTATTTATTCAGTTCTAATGTGGGATTGAATATGAAAGTCAACATCTTCAGACAGGATTCCACATTTGCCAATGTAAAAGCTTTGCCGGCGTTTTATTATCACATCAACAACAGACAGAGAATAGGACTTAGAGGAACTTTCGAATCATCAACCATTCTCGATAGCCTTTATATTCAGGGAAAAGATTACAACAAAAAAGGTATTGGGATTTTCTTTGATATGACAGAACCTTCCGAAATTGATCTTTTTCTTTACAAATCAAAGCTCAATGTAGGGTACGATTTCCTGGCTACACGATATACGGTTGACAATATAAAAGCTAATCAGAATCAGTTTTACTTTTTCGGAGAATACAATTATAACATCAATGGCAACCATTTTCTCAATATAAAAGGCGAAGGTGCAATGATGGATTCTAAGATAGACTTTTCTGCCAATGAATTGTATCGTTTCGGAGGCTGGAATTCGCTTCGGGGCTTTAATGAAAATTCTCTTGCGGCAGATTTTTTCTATTATGCAGGGGTAGAATACCGTTATCTTATAGGTAATCAGGCGTTTTTTGATGTCTTCGGGCAATACGGGCAGCTCAACAACAAATCTTTAAATGTGAAACCCAAACTGTATAGTGTCGGTCTCGGTTTCAACTTCTTTATTCCGTTAGGGTTAATGAGTTTTCAGCTTTCTAACGGGAACGAGTTTGGGAATCCTTTCAAATTCAATGACATCAAAATTCATTGGGGAATTCTTAGTCGTTTCTGATCATGTTTTTTGCATAATTTATTTTTAGGAGCTTTTTCCGGCTATTCGCTCATACTCCTCGCTCGGTCGGCTCCGCTATGCTCCGCCGCCTCACTGCGGGGTAACCGCTGCTATCCGGGCTAAGAACCGCGACGGAGATTCAATAAATTAATTCAATAGTAACAGATGTCTCTTTTTTTAAGGAGCAAATCTCTTTAAAACGAAATAGTTTACAAACAAAAAAAGCTCTTTTTAAGAGCTTTTTTGTTGTTATAAGTAGCCTATAGGAGAATCGAACTCCTGTTGCAAGGATGAAAACCTTGAGTCCTGACCACTAGACGAATAGGCCAAATTTTGAGGTTGCAAAAATATTAATAATCTTTGAAACTTCAAAATTTTAGTACCTATTTAAAATTCTTTTGAATGACAGTATTTTTTATGCCTTTGTCTTCCAGATCTTTCTGTAGTTTTACAGCGTCTTCCAAAGTATACACTTTTCCATAAGTGTAATAGAAAATACCGTTAGATTTATCTCTTTCAACATCTTTCAGAGTCTGAAGAATATAAGAGTTTGCGCTTAATTTATCTTTCCCGGCATACACTTCAATATTATAATAACCAGTCACTAGCTTTTGGTTTGGCATAAAACCAACTGCGTATGCATTTTTGAAGCCTGCATCTTTGGCAGTTTTAAGGTTAATATCTTTTACAGAAGCCATATTGGTTACTCCATAGTAATATTTGTAGATTCCGTTTTCTTTAATCGGAAGGATGTAATTCAGGCCACGAAGTTCAGGATCATTCAGATTGTACTTATTCGGAACAGTCATCAGAAGAATTCTGAAATCATTTTTCAAAGGAACTTCTACAGGCTTTTTCGGCTCTGGTTTTTTAGTTATTATTTCTACTCCTGCTTTTCTGTCTTTTGCTTTTTTATAATCTATGATGGCTTTGTAAATATTTTCTGCCACTTCTTCCTGTCCTTTTTCTGAGCTTAGATAAAGCGCATCATCATAATTATTTACAAATCCTGTTTCGATAAGAATGGAAGGCATGGCGCTTCTCCTCAAAATATGAAGGTTTTCCTGTTTTACTCCTCTGGAAAAGCGACCGCTTTTTTCAAAATTGGCTTCTACAAAACTTCCTACAATAAGGCTGTTCTCCAGATATTTGCTTTGCTGTAGTTTTAAGGCGATCAACGATTCAGGAGATGAAGGATCGTAAGAAGCGAAGGTTTCCTTATCTTTTTCATCAAGATAGATTACGTTGTTTTCCTGCTTTGCCACTTCTAGGTTTTCTCTGTTTTGTGCCGGTCCCTGTACAAAAGTTTCGGTTCCTCTTGCGGTAGCAGATCTGCTGGGTGATGAGTTAACGTGTACAGAGATAAATAAGTCTGCTTTGCTTCGGTTTGCGGTATTTGTTCGGTCGGTTAATGATGGATACTCATCAATTTTTCGGGTATAGATTACTTTAAAGTCTTTATTTTTCTCAAGCATTGCTCCCAGTTTCAGGACAATTGCAAGCGTTACATTTTTTTCTTCTACCAAACCAATATCCGGATAACTGCGGTTGGCTCCGTGATCGCTTCCTCCGTGTCCTGCATCCAAAACTACTGTGAATTTTTTTTGAGCGAAAATGAATGTTGAGGAAAATATGAGAAGAAATGCTAAAATTATTTTAAAATTTGGTTTGTACATCTTTCAGTTTTAAAAATTATAGTAATTTTGAGCCAAATTATACATAAATAAAATTGGACAAAACCGTCTTCAAAAATATATTACAAATTTTAATTATCCTAATTTTTAACAGTTTTTTATCACAGGAAAATCCTAAAAAAACAGTTAAGGCAACGGTAATTAATGATAGCATCACCAAAAAAGATACAGTGATTGCAGCGAAAGAGTCTCTGGAAGATATTTTAGATACCAAAGCAGATGATATTCGCCGAGATGTTCCTAAAAGAATGATTTACCTTAATAAAAATGCACAGGTAAAGTATCAGGATCTGCAGATTGATGCAGATTATATTTCTATTGATGAAGAGCGCAATATCTTCTATGCAAGAGGAAAGCAGGATTCTTTAGGTAAATATACCGAACTGGTAAAAGTCAATCAGGGAGGAAAAGATTATGAAACAGATAATTTTAATTACAATACAAAAACCAAACAGGCAATAGCATATAACGCCAGAACAGAAGAAAGTGAAGGTTTGATTGTTGCTCAGAAAACCAAAAAATACAACGATTCGGTTTTTGTAATGAGAAGAGGGGAATTTACTACCGATACTTATTATATTGATAAAAAAGACACCCGTCCGGATTATCACCTTTTAGCATCTCATATCAAAATGCAAAAGGGTAAAAACAGTTCTTCCCTCATCACCGGACCGGTACAGATGTATATAGAAGATGTTCCTACTCCGTTAATTATGCCGTTTGCTATTCTGCCTTTTTCAGACAAGCGTTCTGCCGGAATTTTGATTCCGAGTTTCGGGGAAAGAGAAGATGTAGGTTTTTTTCTTAACGGATTAGGATATTATCAGCCCATTGGAGAGCATTTCGATCTCAAAATTCTTGCTGATATTTATACCAAAGGAAGCTGGAACCTGAGACCTGAAATGAATTATCTCAAAAAATACCGTTATACAGGGAATTTTTCTGCAGATATAGGAAGTACGGTAAGAGGAATTAAAGGTTTGGATGACTACAGTAAAACGGGTACTTACAGAATCGCATGGAGACATACACAAGATGCCAAAGCTAATCCTTTTCTCAACTTTTCTGCTTCGGTAGATGTAACGAGTCAGACATTTTATAATAATACGGTTAATAATAACTATATTATGGATCAGAGTGTTCTCAGAACTCAGCAGAACTCTACCCTTACGCTCACCAAAAGATTTCTGAAGCTTCCTGCAACAATTACCGGAACAGCATCATATTCGCAAAATTTTGCAACGGGTCTTTCAGATTTAAGATTACCGCAAATGAATGTAGCAATCAATCAGTTCTATCTTTTTAAATCAAAAACCGGTACAAGAAGCGGCTTACTGGAAAATATTACCGTGAATACAGGCCTAAATCTTACCAATTTTGTAAGTACAGATGAAGGAGAGCTTTTTACACAGGCGATGTGGGATAAAATGCAGACTGGCTTAAAAAACAATATCGCCTTAGGAACCAATACTACTTTTGCAAAATATTTTACATTTAGCTTAGGAGCAACAATCGATAATGCTTTAACAACCAAAACGCTTACGAAATTTTACGATCCGATACAAAATAAGCAAGTGGATCAGGTTAATAAAAAATTGGCAGGATACAGTATTTTTTCAACAACGGCAAGTGTTCAGACACAGCTCTACGGACAGGCAAATTTCAAAAAAGGGAATACTATTGAGGCAATCAGACATATGATGACACCGAGTATCGGTTTTACTTATTCTCCTGATTTTGGGGACGAAAAATTTGGTTACTTCAGGAATTATTATGACGCCAACGGAGCGCTTACTCCTTATTCTATTTTTGATAACGGAATTGTAGGAACGCCAACAACCGGAATGGTGGGTGCATTGTCTTACAACATCGGAAACAATATTGAAATGAAAGTGAGATCTAAAAATGATTCTACAGGAATAAAAAAAGTAAAAATCTTTGAGTCATTGAATATAAGTGGTAACTACAATTTTGCAGCAAAATCTCATCCGTGGTCTGTAATTACAGTAAACGGACAATCCTCGTTTTTTGAAAATAAACTGAGCGTGAATACAAGCTTAGCAATTGAGCCGTATAAAATTTTATTTGCCCCCGGTTCAGAAACTGGAATCAGAACTGAAGATTTTGGAAGCTTTAGTATTCAGGCATTCAATGTACAGCTTTCTTATCCTTTAAGCAGTGAAATTTTCGGTGAGAAAAAAGAATTTGATAAAGTCTATTCGCAGAAAGGGGAGATCCGAAATGAAAATTATTATTTTGATGATGATAATTATGCTCATTTTGATCAGGCTTGGACGTTAAATGTAAATGCCAATTACGCTTATACCAAAACCCTTTCCCGAACTCCTACTAAAATTGCTTCCATCGGATTAGACGGAAGCATCAAGCTAACTCCGTTCTGGAACATTACAGGAAGTACGCATTATGATTTGGTAACCAAAGAATTGGCATATACAAGGATTGGTTTTTCCAGAGATCAAAGAAGTTTCACCATCAATTTTAACTGGGTGCCTTTCGGACAATATAAGGTGTATGACTTCTTTATAGGAATTAAAGCAAATATTTTAAGCGATGCACTGAAATATAAGGACAGAAGTTTCACTCAGCCTAATGCACCTTTCTAAAATCATATTTGGTTTTAGAATATAAACTTTATATTTGCACCCGAAATAAATCTAGGAATATTTATTGCTGTCAAAACTTTGCAATGATATTCTGATTGTCTTAAAATTAGATAATGATCAATAGTAAATGCGTATTTAATTGTAAATTATTTAATTGATTTTTACACAGACGAACTATAAAAAGTAATATCTATATGAAGAAAATTATCAACACAGAAAATGCTCCTGCAGCAATCGGACCTTATTCACAGGCAAATTTTGCCAATGGTGTATTGTATATTTCAGGTCAGATTCCGGTAGACCCGGCAACTGGGAAACTTGTGGAAGGAATTGAAAAAGAAACCCATCAGGTTATGAAAAATCTTGAAGCCATTCTTACAGAAGCCGGAATGACTTTTAAAAACGTCGTAAAAGCGAGTATTTTCCTTAAAAATATGGATGATTTTGCAGTTATGAATGATATTTATGCTTCATATCTTGATGCTGAAAGCTTTCCTGCGCGCGAAACGGTACAGGTTTCCTGTCTTCCAAAAAATGTTGATATCGAAATTTCAATGATTGCACATCAGGACTAAATAATGAATTTTTTAAGAAATACATTTGCGGTTTTAATGGGTCTTGCAATTGCTGGTCTCATCATTACTCTTGGTATAAGAGCATTTCCGCAATGGATTACTTTTGAAGCATTTGCTCCTTTTGAGCATTGGGAAAAGTTTCTTCAAAGTATGAAAAACGATGATGCTTTCTTTGGTTTTCTCTTGTTCATATCTGGTTTAGGAACAACGATAGGTGGAGTTGTAACGGCAATTATCGTAAAATATGCCAAAGTAGCCTATGCTATTCTTATTGGCTTTATCATGCTGTTTATAGCCATGCTTGATGTTATTATTTTCCCTTACCATCCTACTTTCTATAAGATTTCGATTTTTCTTGTTTTCTTTCCCTTTGCATGGATGGGAGGCAAAATCGTTGAGGTAATTTATGAACGAAAGAAAAAGAGACGAACTGCCCATAAAATAAATCAGTAAAATGTTCAAAATTATTATAATAAAAAACGCTGCAGAAATGCAGCGTTTTTAAGTTTCTTTATAGATTAACTATGGCATTTTAAATCCTTTTGTATAAATTCGTCCATAGTTGTCAACAAATTTTACCTGAACATTACCTTTGTATCCGTCAAGTATTTTTTCAATATCCTTCTGTGAATTTACGGGCTTTCCGTTGATTTCTATGATGATATAATCGTCCACAACTCCAATTTTAGCCATTTCACTTCCTTCAATCACATTTTTAGTTACAACACCGCTGTTCAGACCATATTCAGTTTTAAATCTGTCGTTCAGAGGTTCAAATTCAGCTCCGATTTTTTCAGTAACGCTCAAATCTGCCTTAGTTCTGGTAGATGTTCCTCCTTTTTGATCTTTAAGTGTAACAGTAGTTACGTTTTCTTTGCCATTTCTCATATACGTTACCTGTACTTTATCTCCCGGTCTTTTACTTCCTATAAATACAGACAGATCAGCAAAATCCGTAACTACAGCACCATCAATTTTTGTGATAATATCTCCTGTTTTAATTCCAGCATCCTGTGCGCCGCTGTTTTCTGAGAAACCGGTTACGTATACACCAATTCCTGGTTTAAGGTTTGTCTTCTTATCTCGGTTATAAGCAGCTACCAACTGATCATTAGATAAATCAATAGAAGTTACACCCAAAAATCCTCTTTGTACGATTCCGAATTTCTTAATGTCTTCAATAATCTTTCTGGCAAGATTTGCTGGAACGGCAAAACCATATCCCTGATAATAACCGTTTGTTGACGAAATGGCAGAGTTAATTCCAATCAAATCTCCGTTTACATTTACTAAAGCACCTCCTGAATTTCCCGGATTGATCGCTGCATCAGTCTGGATGAAACTCTCAATAGGATTGGTTGCTTTTCCTTGTCCGCCCAAAATCCCGATTCCTCTTCCTTTAGCTGAAATAATTCCTGCGGTTACGGTAGAATTGAGTCCAAGCGGATTTCCTACTGCTAAAACCCATTGTCCGACTTCCACATTGTCTGAATTGGCAAAATTAAGATAAGGCAACCCTTTTTCTTCGATTTTAAGTAAAGAAATATCCGTATTTGGGTCTGTGCCAACTAAAGTGGCAATGTAAGATTTTTTATTACTTAAAACGACTTCAAGTTTGTTGGCTCCTGCAACCACGTGATTATTGGATATGATATAACCATCCGGGGAAATAATTACTCCAGAACCTAATCCCGATGGCATATTTTCCGGAGCCTGCTGTTGAGGTTTTCTCTGATTTCTGCCTCCACCAAATGGATCTCCGAAGAAAAAATCAAAAATATCTTGTTCAGAAGCTCTGCTTGAAGCTCTGGTCTGATAATTCTTAATCGTAACCACTGCCGGAACAGTAGTTTTGGCTGCTTTTACAAAATCGTCACCTACAGCGGCAGTATTCATTCCTACAAAAGAAACATTACTTGATTTTGTGAAGTATGATTGGTCAGAAGTATTAGAATCGTGACCAATATATTGTTGTACGCCGACTGTGGTTGCTCCTGAAATCACGCCAACGACAGCAAATGGTAATAGTTTTTTAAATGTACTCTTCATTGTCTTCTTGTTAATTTTATTTTTTATATAAACAAATTTAATGCTAAATAAGTATTCAATTAGTTTTAAGTGTTTCAATTTTAACTAAAATTTAACGACAATTATGCCATTTTACAGTTTAAACCATAATTTTGCGGTGAGTTTAACACTGCTTAAAAAATAATTAAAGACAAAATGTCATCAGTTAAGCTGGTGATTGCTGTCAAAAAGTTAAATAACAATTTGAAAATATGCGAAAAAACAGGTTTACAGAATTAAGTTAAATCTTATCTTTGCAAAAATTTTTCTCACTTAAAAAGTTTATAGCATGCAACTGTACAACACTTTAAGCGCAGAAGAAAGAGCCAGACTTATCGACGAAGCCGGACAGGAGCGTCTTACACTATCTTTCTATGCGTACGCCAAAATTGAAAATCCTAAAAAATTTCGTGATGACTTATTTATAGCCTGGAATGCTCTTGATGCATTGGGTCGTATTTATGTTGCACATGAAGGTATTAATGCTCAAATGAGTGTTCCTGCTGATCAGTTTGAGGCTTTTCGGGCTACGCTTGAAGAATATGATTTTATGAAAGGCATTCGTCTGAATGTTGCCGTAGAGCAGGATGACCACTCTTTCCTGAAATTAACTATTAAAGTAAGAAATAAAATTGTTGCAGATGGTCTCAATGATGAAACCTTTGATGTTACTAATAAAGGAATCCATTTAAAGGCTAAAGAATTTAACCAGCTTCTGGAAGATCCAAATACTATTGTTGTAGATTTCAGAAATCATTACGAAAGTGAAGTCGGACATTTCGAGGGTGCAATCACTCCTGATGTAGAAAATTTCAGAGAAAGTCTGCCGATCATCAACGAGCAGCTGCAGAATTATAAGGATGACAAAAATCTTCTGATGTATTGTACAGGCGGAATTCGATGCGAAAAAGCAAGTGCATATTTCAAACATCAGGGTTTTAAGAATGTATACCAGTTGGAAGGTGGTATTATAGAATATACCCGTCAGATAAAAGAAGAAGGCATTCCAAGCAAATTTATCGGAAAAAATTTCGTTTTCGACCACAGGTTAGGAGAAAGAATTACCAATGATATTATAGCACAATGTCATCAGTGCGGAAAACCTTGCGACAATCACACCAACTGTGCTAATGACGCATGTCATTTACTTTTCATTCAGTGTGACGAGTGTAAAACAGCGATGGAAAATTGCTGCTCTACAGAATGCCTGAACATTATTCATTTACCGGTTGATGAGCAGAAAAGAATAAGAAAAGGTAGACAGGTCGGGAATAAAGTTTTCAGAAAAGGGAAATCTGATGCATTATTATTTAAAAAGTCAGGAAATTTACCAGATCAGCCTTTAGCAAAAGCAGAAACTACAGATATTCGTCAGAAAATCAAAGTTAAAAAAGTTCTTATTGGTAAATCTGAACATTATTTTAAAAATGCTAAAGTGGCTCAGTTTATCATCAGTAATAAAGATCTTTCATTAGGTGATAAAGTTTTGATAAGTGGTCCTACAACCGGAGAACAAGAAGTTACCATCACTAATTTATTTGTAAATGGTATGCCTTCCGAAACAGCTAAAAAAGGTGATCAGATTACATTTGAAGTTCCTTTCAGAACCAGATTGTCTGATAAACTTTATAAAATTATTCAACCCGCTTAATCTGTGAGGCAATGCTTAAAGCTGATCTCAGAAAAAAATATTTAGTAAAAAGAGAAACCTTGTCAGATGATGAGGTTTTCTTGTTATCCGAGAAAATTTTCAGCCATTTTACCGAATATTTTCAACCCGTAAGCGGAAATAAAATACACTTGTTTATTCCTATTGATAAATTTAGAGAAATAAGAACCGAAATTTTTATTCAGTATTGCTTTAGAAATAACATTCGGGTTTTTGTTCCGAAAGTAATAGGAAAAAACCTGATTTCTGTTGAAATATTTGAAAATACTGTTTTCAGCACGAATGATTGGGGAATATCTGAACCAGTTTCTGATCTTGATTCCGGTGTTCTTGATTTTGATTTTATCGTTACGCCTTTACTGTACTGCGACTCTGAAGGAAATAGAGTGGGGTATGGAAAAGGTTTCTACGATCAATTTTTTGAAAATATTCTCGCCAAAACCAAAAAAATCGGAGTTAATTATTTTAACCCCGATGAAAATATTGATGATGTTCGTGACAATGATATTCCGTTAGATTATTTGGTTACCCCTACTGCTGTACTGTCTTTTTTTGGCGAAAAATAAAAGTTGGTAAAATAAAACTTGAATTCTTTTTTAAACTGGATTTCTTTTGAAACTAAAGTGTACTGTGCTTTTTTTTCAAAAACTCCAATAGATTGATTTTTACTGTCAAAATATTCTACATTGAATTTTGCAAGATTCAAGGTGTCGTTATTGTTGATTTCCTTGTATACATTAATGTTGTTTACCATTGCTTTCTTCACTTTAAGGCTCTCCAGTTCCTTGAAGAGGTTTTTGAAAGTGAGAGAATCCGGTTTTTGAAAATACTTTTCTATCTGAGAATAGATAGCAGTATCTATTTCCGTATTTCTGCTTCCGGACAAATATAAAGTCGAAAGATCAAGCACTTCCTGGATTTTTTGCTGTGTAATGGTATTGATAGCCTGTGCGCTGTCCATTTGTACAGTTTTATTGTTGGTATTTCTCAGTTTTTGAAGATCGCTTACCGGTTCTGTTTCCTTTTTTACACAAGAGAGTACAGCTAGGCTAATGATTATACTGAGAAACAAAATTTTACTGATTGTTTTCATTGGCAGAAATTTTAAATTTTATCGAAACAATTTTTCCTTTATCTTTTTTCATTTCAATTAACTTCAGATTCTTGAGTGAAGTTGTAGGAGTGGTTACCAGAGTGATGTACTTTTGTTTATCCAAAGTCTCAATTCCATAGATGTCACTATCGTAGATCTGAGTAATTATCGCATCATTGCTTATACGGCTTTCCAGCTGTTTTCGTTTTTGCTTAATCAGCTCTTCTGTGTTGGCTCCCTGAATATCTTTTATCGAAAAATAATATACTGCCATTTTATAATCATCAGGTTTCAGAGCAATGGTTTCATTTTCAGGTGCGTTTTCCAGATTTCTGTTAATTTCCAGATTCTCATAAACCGTAGAGCTGATCTGCATTTTCAGCGTTTTGTCTTTGGAAGGATACACAAAGCATTCTCCCGGCTTAATACGGTAGAAAATAGGAGATTCATTTTCTTTAATTACTTTAATTTCAATATCGCGCTGCACGCTTAGGTTTCTGTCCGCATCAGTAAAGCAATAGGTATACGTTTTTTGAAATAATTCATCTTTGAAACCTAAAAGTCCTAATAATATTACAAATACAGAACTTACTGCTATCCAAACTGCTTTTTGATATGATTTTTTCTGTGGCTTTATATCTGTTTCTGATAGTGTAGTTTTTTTATTTGAAATTTCTTCAATTAATTCATTTTCAGTATTGTTTTTTTGTAAAACAGTATTTTCAGGTATTGTGATTGGATGCGTTTGAGGCGGATTTTCACTTTTAGATAATTCTGTGAGGGCAGAAATTGTTTTTTCAAGATCATTCAATTCTTCTTCACTCAAATCGTCGTCTTCAGTAAGCACTTCGTTGGCAAAAAGATGCTTCTTTTTAAATTCGTACCAAGAGCTGTAACCCGCATAAATACTCAATAAATTAAGCATATCAATACGTGGTAACTTTGTAACGGGAGAAGATTTAAAATAGGTGTAAAAAGATTTCTCGCTGATGTTTCCTTTCGCCTTTTTTCTAAGGTCTTCCTGAAAATAAATGATATCAATCCCTTTCCACTTAGAAATTTCATCATAAGATGGAGAGTGATCTTTTAAATATTGAGCCTGAACATCTTTTTTAAGCTGTTCAAAATGTAAAAGTTCTAAATCAGTCACTTTATTCAAAAGTAGTTAAAATATTGATTTTCAGTAATAATAAATTGTAAAACTGTTTTACAAAGGTATTACAATTAATTTTCATACACAAACTTTCTATCTGCTATACCTTTGTCATGTTCAAATAACAGAACAGAAAGAAAGATTTTAAAAAACAATATTAACAAAATTAAATTTAATTGATTATGAAAAAGTCATTATTCGTAGCTGCTATCGCTGCAATCTCTCTAGTTGCTTGTAAAAAAGGTGAATCTACTGAAACTAACAAAGATTCTATCGAGAACAACGCTGATTCAATCCAAAACAATATGGATTCAGCTGCTAACTCTCAGAAAGATTCTATTGATGCTGCAACTAACATGAAGAAAGACAGCGTTGAGGTTAAAACTGATTCTGCTAAAGCTGCAGTAAAGTAATTAACTACGACTTACAATAAAAGAACCGTTTCGCTCAGCGAGACGGTTTTTTCTTTATCATAACTGAGATTTTTTCTGTTTTAAACTTTCATAACAGGTGATTGCAACGGCATTGCTCAGGTTTAAAGAATCTATACTTCCCGTCATTGGAATCAAGCTATTTTTTCCTTTTCCGATCCAGAAATTGCTTAATCCTGAATGTTCTGTTCCGAATAAAACTGCAGATTTCTGCCTGAAATCTCTTTTATAAATATCTTCTGCAGACTCATCCATAATGGTGGTGTAAATGTTGAATCTGTTTTCTTGTAAGAATTCAAATACTGCGGTATTTTCTGCCTGAAAGATTTCCATTCCAAAAAGACAGCCTACGCTGGAACGGATTACATTTGGATTGTAAAAATCGGTTTTCCCGTCTGCAACAATCAAAGCATCAATACCAAAAGCTTCACAGCTGCGTAAAATGGCTCCTAAATTTCCAGGCTTTTCCACTCCTTCTACAACGATGATTGTAGAATCATCTTTAGGCTTAAATGAATATAAATCTGCTTCTTTTGTTTTGTAAATGCCAATAATTCCTTCTGAAGTTCCGCGATAGGCAATTTTTTCATAGACTTTATCGCTGACCAGATGAACTTTCCCTTTCGGGAGTTCTTTCTGGAAAATATTTTCACAAATAAAAAATTCTACCGGTTCAAAATTATATTTTTGAGCTCTTTCGTTTTCCTGTTGCCCTTCAACCACGAAAACACCCGATTTTTTTCTAAATCGGTTGTCCGTTAAAAGCTTGGAAATATTCTTTATTTTTTCGTTCTGGAAACTTTCTATTAGCATTTCGCAAAATTATGCAAAATTTAGCATAATGCTTTATTCGGAAAGATCAATTTGATTTTCAGAAGTGTCAATTAGATTTTGTGGAAGAGATTTGTTGATCTTATTTTGCAATCCCATATTTTTAAGATCTTCGGCACGCTTAATCAGGTTTCCTCTGCCTGTATACAACTGTGAAAAAGCATCGGAATAAGATTTTTGTGCCATATCCATATTCTTACCTACTTTTTCTAAATTATCTACAAAACCAACCAGTTTGTCGTATAATTTTGCTCCTGCTTCTGATATTTTTAAAGCGTTTTGACTTAGGTTATCTCTTTTCCATAAGTCTGAAATCAGTTTTAAAAATGCAATTAAGTTTGTCGGACTTACCAAAATAACGTGTCTTGAATAAGCATAATTCCATAAATTTTGATCGTGTTGTACAGCAACTAAAAAAGCTGGTTCAATAGGAATAAACATGATCGTAAAATCCAAAGATTCACTGATGTGATCGTATCTTTTTCTACTTAAATCGTCTATATGCCTTTTAATTGAGCCAATGTGAAGTGTTATCAATTGTGCTTTTTCTTCCGCGGATTCTGAGGAGTTCATTTTTTCATAAGCATTCAAAGAAACTTTAGAATCAATGATGACCAATTGATTTCCGGGAAGTTTTAAAGTGAAATCTGGTCGCAAACTATCTCCGTCTTCATTTTTAATGGTTTGTTGTTTAAAATATTCTCGGTTTTTTGTCAATCCAGAATCTTCAAGAATTCTCTCTAAAATCATTTCACCCCAATCACCCTGAGTTTTGGTTTGTCCTTTTAAAGCATTTGCCAAATTATTGGCTTCTTGACTCACTTTTGTAGTCTGCTCAAGCATTAATTTGATTGTACTATTTAATGAATGTCTTTCACGGGCTTCATTTTCGTAGACTTCATTCACTCTTTTCTTGAAGCTTTCCAGATTTTCGCCTAAAGGTTTTAAAAGTGTATCTAGGTTTTGCTTATTAGTGAGAGTAAATTTCTCCGTTTTTTCTTCAAGAATTTTACTGGCCAAATTTTCAAACTGAAGTTTTCCTTCTTCCTGAATTTTTTTTATTTCTTCTTTCTGATTGTCCAACAATTGCACAAGACTTTCATTTTGAGCTTTTAATTCAGAATTTTTAATAATTAAATCCTGTCTTTCGGCAGATATTTTTTCCAGTTGATTGTTTTGAGTCAGAAGAAAATTGTTTTCAGCAGAAATTTTTGAAAATTCATTTTTCAGATCATTCAGCAAATCGGTCTGCTGAAGATTTTGTTCTTTTTCTTTATTGATATTTTGATACAGTTCCTGAATTTTCAGATTTGAATTTTCTAAATCGGAACTGTTTTTAATATATAAGTTATTGAGTTCATCATAAGAACTTCTCGAAACAGAAGAAGATTTTAAGATATAATATAAAATTACAGCGCCAAGAATTCCTCCGGAAATAAATCCGATGATTAAATAAGTAGTCTCCATTTTTCAAAATTACAAAAAGGCATGCTGATTTGTTTTATGGGAAACCGTAAGTTTTGTTATGGAAATAATTTTCAAGTAAATTTCAGAATTTTCCCAAATGTAAATTTGCAGAATCAATTTGTTTTACGTTATTTCATCATTCCAAATTAAAATAGATCTCAAATGAAATTTTTAAGCATTGCAGCCATGATTTTTTCAGCGATACTTTCAGGACAGGATTTTGCCAATTATGCAAAATATGAAAAACAAAATAAGGAAATTTTAGCCCAAAAAATAGCTCCGAATTCGGTTTTGATGGGAGATTCTATTACGGAAGGCTGGTTTTCGACCGATCCTGCATTTT
Source organism: Chryseobacterium sp. L12 (assembly GCF_056133985.1). Lineage (NCBI taxonomy): Bacteria > Pseudomonadati > Bacteroidota > Flavobacteriia > Flavobacteriales > Weeksellaceae > Chryseobacterium > Chryseobacterium sp. L12. The sequence continues at coordinate 29,145 of NZ_JBVYOF010000011.1, forward strand.
TCAAAAAAAATAATTTTGTCGGAAGAGGAATCGGTGGACAGGTAACATCGCAGATGCTTTTAAGATTCCGAGAAGATGTAATCAATTTAAAACCGAAAAATGTCATAATTCTTGCAGGAACGAATGATATTGCGGAAAATCAAGGTCCGATTTATTTAGATAAAGTTTTCGGAAATATTGTTTCTATGGTGGAACTTGCTAAAGCAAATAACATCAAAGTTGTTTTGTGTTCCGTTCTTCCTGCTTATGATTTTGGTTGGAAAAAAGAAATGCATCCGGCGGAAAAAGTGATCGCACTCAACAAAATGATTGAAGGTTATGCAAAAAAACATAATATTCCTTACGTTGATTATCATTCTGAGATGAAAGATTCCCGTAACGGTCTTGATGAAATGTACACTGAAGATGAAATCCACCCAACAGCAAAAGGGTACGAAAAAATGGAAACCATTCTTATGAAAAAACTGAATAAGAACTGATTTATATATTTTTTGTTGAGGAAAGAATTTCAATATTTCTCACCACATCATTGCTTTCACACTTTTTCAATTCTTTTGCCAGCTTTGACGAAAGTAATTTTGGATGAAGAATCTGCGAAGCTACTTTAGCAGCGGCGTAATCTACAATTCCTATAACATTTTCTTTTAAAATTTGGGGTGTATTAGAAACAATAACTGCCGTAGCCCAGGAAGTTTCCCTGGCTTTTGAAATGGCAAAATCTAAAACAGCGTTGTCTTTTCCGTTGGACAGTTTGTCAATGAGATCGACAGGATAACAGATTTTGTTTAATGAATCCTGAACCTTTTGGTTGATAGAAGCGATCACATTGTTGATGTTTTCAAAATCTTTTTTCAAAGGATTTATCTTTTGGTAAGGCATAACAGATGCTGCGGAAATTCCCAGATCAAGATTGATGTGCGCATTCATTCCCAGAAAAATATGCTGAAGAATCAGTAAATCTTTATTTTTTGCTGCATCAAAAGCCATTTGCCAGGATTTTGTGCATTTTTGGCTTTTCTGATACGCTTCCCATGCGGTAATATATCTTTTGGCAAATGCAATGTCAAGAAGAATCATTCTCGGGTTATCTTCAAATTTATTCTGTTGAATTCCTTTTAAAACCTGAGCGGTCATTATTCGGTAAGTGCAGGCAAAATATCCCGCCGGACTTTGATTTTGTTTTGCCCAGATAATTATTTCATCTAATTTTCTCAGAACGTCTTCAATGGTTTTCATGGCTGTTTAGGTTTCATTAAAGATAAGAAATCTTTCATAATTGGCTTGATTTTTAGGTTGTTAAATAATTAGCATTACAAAAATCAAAAGATTAATAACAGTTGCTATGAATGTTGCGATAAAGACAGCTAAATTACTTCTGGTTTTTCCAGTAATCTTATTAATGATTAAGTAATTGATGATGTATGCAGGTATAAGAAGAAAAAAATGAAACACAATTAACTGCTTAATACATATTAATAGGATAAAAATAAATATTGAGCTTACTATAGGGGATATCATTAATCCGATAAAACTTTTTAAAATTGTTTCATGGTCTGTATTCAAATTCTCAGTGGTTTTATGAATGATGTCATATTTTTCATTAACAATAATTTTAATTTCTTTCTGTGAAAAAATATTTGACTCTATTGTCGTTGATACTTCATCTTTAGGAGTTTTCAGGCGATAATGATTGTGGATTTCTTTGATAATTCTATTACACTCATTCAATCTGATAGCCTGATTATTAATTTCAGCTTTGAAGTTTTCGAGAGACCCTCTTCTTTCTATTTCATCCAAAAGTTCTTGACTTGCCTCACCTTGATAATCAAGCTGATTTTTGTAGGATTCTATTAGATCCTGTCCGGAAAATTTACTATAAAACCCCATATCTAAGGATTCTCTTTTGCAATCTCATCATGATGTTTCAAGTATAATGGCAATGCTGCAGAACCGTACCAAGGGAAAATTTCATAACTGAAAACTCCTGCAGCAACAGCGGGATCTGTTTTCACCCAAGATTCGGCTTCTTCTTTAGATTTTGTATTAAAAATAAACATTCCACGATAATCTCGATTGTTTTTTTCGGAAAAAGGTCCTGCAACTACTATTTTTCCTTCTTTGGCTAATCTTCCGATATTGCTCATGTGACCTTTCATGAGTTCGTCCATTTTATCTTTGTCTTCAATTTTCGCTGAGCCTGTTGTGAGCATGACAATTGTGTAGGCTTTCATCCCGTAATTGTCTGCTCCTAATGAATCTGCCAATTTTTGATTAAAACCTGAAGTTGTTTTTGCAACCGAACTGTTTTGTCCGGGTTTTCCATCTTCACCAGGTTTTCCGTCTTCACCTCTTGTATAAATAACGCAAGACACTAAGGTAGATGAAATTAAAATTAAGGTAATCAGTTTTTTCATCATTTTATATTTTATTAATCTTTAATTCTTAAAAATTCTTTAGCCAGCTCAATCATTTTCGGATCACCGGTGTATTTTCCTTTTTCGTCAGAAAGCTTTACTGTTGGTATCCATTCTTTATTTAAGGATTGTACGCCGATTAGTTTCATAACGATATTCATTGGTTTTAAACCAACATCGTTGGTGAGATTGGTTCCGATTCCGAAAGAAACCCCGATTTTTCCTTTGCAGTAATTGGTAATTTCTTCTACTTTCTCCAGATTGAGATTATCTGAAAAAATAATGTATTTGAATAAAGGATTGATTCCGTTGTTTTGATAATGTGCAATGGTTTTATCTGCAAATTCCAGTGGATCGCCGCTGTCGTGTCTGACTCCGTCAAAAAGCTTGGCAAATTTTTTATCAAACTGCTGAAAGAAAACCTCTGTGGTATAGGTGTCTGAAAGAGCAACACCCAAATCACCTCTGTAAACGTCTACCCAGTGTTCTAAAGCCATTTGGTTTGCCATTTTAAAGCCAAATTCGGCTCCGTGAAACATAAACCATTCGTGTGCATGAGTTCCGATTGGCTTTACACCATACTTCATTGCAAAATGAACGTTAGAGCTTCCGATAAAAGTTGACTCTCTTTTTTGGGTCAATGCTTCCATGACGAGATTCTGAACTTTATAAGAATGTCTTCGCCGGGTTCCGAATTCGGCAAATGTAACTCCTAATCTGTTTAATGATTCTGCTTTTTCAAGCGTTTTGTTCATGACGATTTCGTTGGAATCTCTTTCCAGATGATTCATCTCATAGTGCAGCTCGCTGATAATAGCCAAAAGCGGAACTTCCCACAAAATCGTTCTGTACCAAAGTCCTTCAACGGTTACGGATAAGTCATTTCCGGTTTGGGTTATTTTTACTTCTGAAGGATCATATTGGTATCCTTCCAAGAAATCAAGATAAGGAAGGTCAAGATAAGGGCAGGTTTTTGCCAGAAATTTCTTTTCGTCTCTGGTTAGTTTTAATTCCGCCATCTGATTGATGATTTCCCGTAAAGCTTCATCAAAACCTTTAGGAAAATGATGTTTTCCGCGATTGATAAATTCATATTTTACAATCTGGCTTGGAAAAAGTTTTACCACGGCATTCTGCATGGTTATTTTATAGAAATCGTTATCAAGAATCGAATTTAGATGAATGTTTTGCATATTGTGTAATTTTAACGCAAATTTAATTATTTAAAAATAAAAATCGTCTAAATGTAAGACGATTTTTGAAATATTTAAGTCTAATGATTATTTACCTAAGAATGAACTGTACATCCAAACTTCTTTTTCCTGTTCGGTAATATAATCGCTCATTTGGGAATTGGTTCCTTCATCTCCGGCTTTCTCGCTCATGTCTAATAATTCTCTTTGAAGTTCAATTACTACTTTAAATGAATTAAGAATGATTTCAACGCTTTTATTTCCATCCGTAACTTCTTTGCTCTCTTTAATTGTGGAAACATCTAGATAATCAGAATAATTGTGTGCAGGAGTAGCTCCTAATGTTAATATTCTTTCAGCAATTTCATCAATTTTAAGGACAAGATTATTGTACAGTTCTTCAAATTTCGGGTGAAGCGTAAAAAACTGTTCACCTTTGATGTTCCAGTGCGAGCCTCTTGTATTTTGATAGAATACGGAGTAATTGGCTAATAAAATATTTAATTTCTCTGAAATTTTTTGGCAGTCGTCTTCTTTGAGTCCGATAAATGATGCGTTTTTCATACTTCTTTATAATATATTGGTTTAAATTTAAATTTTCTGTAAAAGTGGTATTTTTTAAGGGTTGCGCTCTTTTATAATTGAATATATTTTACAGTAATCAAATTCATGGAAATATTGTGCCGAAAATAGGTTTGCATGATTGATGATACTTATCTTTGGTATTTTTATAATGAATATAAATAATGGTATTTAAGAATAAAAGTTTATTTTTTGTTATCTCTTTTTTTGCTGCGGTTTGTTTGGGATATTATTTCAATTCAGTTAGGCAGACAGAAGGCTCTTATACTTATCTTATTGATGATGCCTATATTCATTTGGCAATGGCTAAGAATTTTGCTCTTCACAAAGTTTGGGGAATTACACAATATCAGTTTTCATCTACTTCATCATCACCATTGTTTACTTTTATCATAAATGCTTTTATCAGGATTTTTGGTGATAATGACCTGCTGCCTTTATATTTTAACATATTTTGCGGCTTTGGGATTGTTATTTATTTGGTTAAATATTTCTCGACGGTTTTTGATACGGTAATTCCTGTTGTGTCGTCTGTTTTGTTTACACTCTTTTTTTCTGTTCTCCATGTTCAGCTGCTATCCGGAATGGAGCATATCTTTCATGTATTGCTGATTGTTATAAATATCTGGTGTTTTTCCAGAATGAGCAGCTTAAAATCTGCTGTTGCCGGTTTCTATTTATCGTTAATGTTGATGGGATTGGTAAGATTTGAGAGTATGTTTTATTTTGCTATTCTTTCAGTTGTTTTTCTCCTCGCTAAAAAATGGAAAGAATCACTAGCTGTGTTATTGGCTGGTTTTATTCCTATACTTATTTTCTGTTATTTTAATTATCTTCAGGATGGATATTTTTTTCCAAATTCTGTTGTTGTAAAAGGCACAAAATTCAATTTTGAAGACGGCTTTCTCCATCAGTTAAAAGTTATTTTTCTGGATCAGTTGCTGTTGAATATCAGTTTTTATAAAATTGGTGTCTTTCCCATTTTAATGAGTATTTTCATTGTTGGCAGAGAAATTTACAAAAAGAAGATGTATAATATAATTCAGACTAATTTTCTGCTGATTGTTTTCTCGCTGTTAATGATTTGTCATTCTCTTTTTGCAGAGCTTAAAGGCAGCTTCCGATATGAAGCTTATATTCTTACCGGTTTTTCAATGGTTATAATTCCAAAGATAAGTGGTATTTTTTGTGATTTCAAAGCTTACATTAAAAGAGAAAAAATTTTGTCTGTATTAGTTTTGATGAATGTTTTGCTTTTATGCTATAAAACTGTATACGCTCACAGAATGCTTGATAAAGGCGGTAAAAATATTTATGAACAGCAGATGCAGTCTGCAAAATTTCTGCATACGTATTATAATACCTCTAAAGTTGTGGCTAATGATATTGGTGCAATCAGCTATTACACAGACATTCATTTGTTGGATACTGCCGGATTAGGCTCAAAAGAGACAATACATTTTAATGAAAATAAGAAAAAAGCAGACAAAAACTTTGAAAAGTTTCTTACTCAATACACATCAGATCATCAATACGAAATCGCTATTATTTATGATGAATGGCTCAACGGTTTTGTTCCTAAAACATGGAAAAAGGTTGCTGTGCTTACTATACAAGATGGAGTGATGGTAGCAAAAGACTCAGTTTCTGTTTATGCTGTAGATGATAATGTGGATCAGCTTAGGCGCAATATTAAAAATTTCAGTTGGAACAGTAATGTAAAAGTTGTAGTGATTGACTAATCTTAAATTCCTGAAAATTAATTTTTAACAAAAAAAGAATATTTAGTATAACTGCTTGTAGATTAAAAAATTATTCATATTTTTGCACCCTAAAATAAAAAGCAATTAAATGCCTACTATTCAACAATTAGTAAGAAAAGGAAGAGCCACACTTGCCAAGAAGAGCAAATCGGCTGCCCTTGATTCTTGTCCACAAAGACGAGGTGTATGTACGAGAGTATATACTACCACTCCTAAGAAACCTAACTCTGCACTAAGAAAAGTTGCAAGGGTAAGACTTTCTAACGGTAAAGAAGTCAACGCCTACATCCCGGGCGAAGGACATAATCTTCAAGAGCACTCGATAGTATTGGTTAGAGGCGGAAGGGTGAAAGACCTACCGGGAGTACGTTACCACATCGTAAGAGGTGCATTAGACACAGCAGGTGTAAATGGAAGAACGCAGAGAAGATCTAAGTATGGAGCTAAGAGACCTAAACCAGGACAAGCTGCGGCTGCACCAGCAAAAGGAAAGAAAAAATAATCATTAAATAAGGTACAGAAACAATGAGAAAGACAAAAGCGAAAAAAAGACCGTTGTTACCAGATCCGAAATTTAATGATCAATTGGTAACGAGATTCGTTAATAACTTAATGCTTGACGGTAAGAAGTCAATCGCATTCAAAATTTTCTATGATGCATTGGATATCGTAGAAACTAAAAAAGGAGATACTGAGAAAACAGCCCTTGAAATCTGGAAAGATGCATTAACTAACGTTATGCCTCACGTAGAAGTACGTTCTAGAAGAGTAGGTGGTGCTAACTTCCAGATTCCTATGCCAATCAGAGCAGATAGAAAGATTTCTATGGCAATGAAATGGTTGATCAAATATTCTAAAGCCAGAAATGATAAGTCTATGGCTTTAAAATTGGCTAATGAAGTTGTAGCTGCTTCAAGAGAAGAAGGTGCTGCTTTCAAAAAGAAATCTGATACTCACAAAATGGCGGAAGCTAACAAAGCTTTCTCACACTTCAAATTCTAATCTGAAATGGGAAGAGATCTTAAATTTACAAGAAATATCGGTATTGCTGCTCACATTGATGCAGGTAAGACTACCACTACAGAAAGGATTTTATTCTATACAGGTGTAAACCACAAAATTGGAGAGGTTCACGATGGTGCTTCTACAATGGACTGGATGGAACAGGAAGCAGAAAGAGGTATTACAATTACTTCTGCTGCAACTACTTGTAACTGGAATTTCCCAACAGATCAAGGTAAGAAATTACCTGAAACAAAACCTTACCACTTCAACATTATTGATACACCGGGACACGTTGACTTCACCGTAGAAGTAAACAGATCTTTGAGAGTATTGGATGGTTTGGTATTCCTTTTCTCTGCAGTAGACGGAGTAGAGCCTCAGTCTGAAACCAACTGGAGATTGGCTGACAACTACAAAGTTGCGAGAATGGGATTCGTAAACAAAATGGACCGTCAAGGTGCTGACTTCTTGAACGTTGTAAAACAAGTAAAAGAAATGTTAGGATCTAATGCAGTTCCAATCGTTTTGCCAATCGGTGCTGAAGAAGATTTTAAAGGAGTTGTAGACTTAATTAAAAACAGAGCGATCATCTGGGATGAAGCAGGACAAGGTGCTACTTATGAAGTAGTTCCGATTCCTGAAGATATGAAGGATGAAGTTCTTGAATATAGAGAGAAATTAGTAGAAGCTGTAGCTGATTACGATGAGACTTTGATGGAGAAATTCTTCGAAGATCCAGATTCAATTTCTGAAGAGGAAATCAACGAAGCATTAAGAAAAGCTACTATTGATCTTTCTATCATTCCAATGACTTGTGGTTCTTCTTTCAAGAATAAAGGAGTACAGTTTATGTTGGATGCTGTTTGTAAATATCTTCCTTCTCCGTTAGATAAGGATAATATCGCAGGAACAGACCCAAGAACTGATGCTGAAATCGAAAGAAAACCATCTGTTGATGAGCCTTTCTCTGCATTAGCTTTCAAAATTGCTACTGACCCTTTCGTAGGTAGATTAGCATTCTTCAGAGCTTATTCAGGAAGATTGGATGCTGGTTCTTATGTTCTAAACACAAGATCTGGAAACAAAGAAAGAATCTCAAGAATCTATCAGATGCACGCTAACAAACAAAATCCAGTTGAGTATATCGAAGCTGGAGATATCGGTGCAGCTGTAGGATTTAAAGATATTAAAACAGGGGATACATTATCTGATGAAAAGAACCCAATCGTTCTTGAATCAATGATCTTCCCAGATCCGGTAATTGGTATCGCTGTTGAGCCTAAAACTAAAGCTGACCAGGATAAAATGGGTAATGCTTTAGCTAAATTAGCTGAAGAAGATCCAACCTTCCAAGTTAAAACTGATGAGGCTTCAGGACAAACTATTATCTCTGGTATGGGTGAGCTTCACTTGGATATCATCGTAGACCGTATGAGAAGAGAGTTTAAAGTTGAAGTTAATCAAGGTCAGCCACAGGTAGAATACAAAGAAGCTCTTACACAAACTGCTAACCACAGAGAAGTTTACAAAAAGCAATCTGGAGGTAGAGGTAAGTTCGCAGATATTGTATTTACTATCGGTCCTGCTGATGAAGGAAAAACAGGTCTTGAATTCATCAACGAAATTAAAGGGGGTAACATTCCAAAAGAATTTATTCCTTCTGTTGAAAAAGGATTCAGAGAAGCAATGAAGAACGGTCCTTTGGCTGGATTTGAAGTTGAGGCAATGAAAATTGTTTTAAAAGACGGATCTTACCACCAGGTTGACTCAGATCAGTTATCTTTCGAATTGGCTGCAAAATTAGGTTTCAAAGAATCTGGTAGAGCTGCTAAAGCAGTAATCATGGAGCCGATCATGAAGCTGGAAGTAGTAACTCCTGAGGAATATATGGGTGATATCGTAGGTGACCTTAACAGAAGAAGAGGTACAGTAAACGGTATGGATGACAGAAATAACGCTAAAGTTATCAAAGCTTTCGTTCCGCTTTCTGAAATGTTTGGTTATGTAACTTCTCTTAGAACTTTATCTTCAGGTAGAGCAACATCTTCAATGGAATTTGAAAGATATGAAGCTGCTCCTTCTAACGTTGCTGAAGACGTAATCGCTAAGGCTAAAGGTTAATATTTAAATTAGATTAAAATGTCACAAAGAATCAGAATAAAACTTAAATCTTACGATTACAATTTAGTAGATAAATCTGCAGAGAAAATCGTAAAAACGGTAAAGGCTACCGGTGCTGTTGTAAACGGACCGATTCCATTGCCAACAAACAAGAGAATCTTCACAGTGTTGAGATCTCCGCACGTAAACAAGAAAGCAAGAGAGCAGTTCCAGTTATCAGCTCACAAGAGATTGATGGATATTTACTCTTCTTCTTCTAAAACTGTAGATGCTCTAATGAAATTAGAACTTCCTTCAGGAGTTGACGTAGAAATTAAAGTGTGATAATTTAAATTGTCATGATTATATAATCCCTTTTCGCAAGAAGAGGGATTTTTTATGTTATCGTAAGCTTTAATTCCAAAATTATTGATATATTTACTGAAACCAATTTCATGTATAAATTTCTTCTGCTTTTGTTGCCATTATTTTTTTCTGCCCAAAATCACCGTTTTATTTATGAGGTAAATTTTAAAAAGGACTCAACAGAGAATCTGCACGCAAATGAATTTTATTTTTTAGATATTGGTTCAGAAGAAATTTTCTATTATGGAAAAGATTATTTTGTGTTGGATTCTCTGCGGAAAAACAATCTGCCTATTGAATTTAAAACGATGCCGAGCTTAACAAATATTACCATTCATAAAAACGGAAGCAGCAATTATGATGAATATGAATTGTTAGAATATGATATGATCAAACTTACATCGGAAAATAAGCAAAACTGGAAGCTTCTCAATGATAAAAAGCAGATTGACCAATACAATGTGCAAAAAGCAGAGACGTTTTGGGGCGGAAGAAAGTGGACTGCGTGGTTTACCACTGAAATCCCTTTTCAGGAAGGACCGTACAAATTTTCCGGTTTGCCGGGAATGATTCTGGAACTGAAAGACGATCAAAATAACTATTCTTTTAAAGTGATTAGGTCGTATAAATTAGATATTGTTCAGAATAAGGATATGTTCGGTATATTTCTGAAAAATGCGGCACCGGTTTCTCTGCAAAAATATTATAAAATCAAAATTTCTCATTATCAGGATCCGCTGAGTTTCTTAAAAAACGGAATGATGGATATGAAGGATTATGAAGGTGTTTTCCTGAAAGATGGTACAAAAGTCACACGTGAAAACCATAAACAAGTGATTCAAGAACAACAAAAGTTGATCCGCAAATACAATAATCCTATTGAACTTGATAAAGCAGTACAATATCCTTAATAGAACTAAATATAATTATTGTCACAAGATTTTTATATAAAATAGTATTATGTATTGCAAGGTTCTATTTTATTTATAAATTTGTAAAAAATAAAAACTTATGCGAATATTTGCTCTACTTTTTTTAATTATCTCTGCGACTGCGATTGCACAAACTCACCGTTTTATTTATGAGTACCATTATAAAACTGATTCTACTTATTTAGAACATAGAAAGACGAATATGGTCTTGGATGTTAATCCATCAGATGTGAAATTTTACAATTACGAATTTGTAAAAACCGATTCTGCTAATATTACAAAAGGCAGAAATCATATCATTTGGGATGATACTCCTGTTGTGATAAGAAAAAGAAATACGAACATTAACAACAATTACATTAATCTACAGAATATGTTTATTGTTGAAACTGAAGATCGGGTACAGTGGAAACTTACTAATGAAACCAAGGCTTCTGGCAACTACCAATTGCAAAAAGCAACAACTGATTTTGGCGGAAGAAACTGGACGGCATGGTTTAACAAAGACATCAATTTAAGTGAAGGACCGTACAAGTTTCGTGGCTTGCCCGGAATGATCTTCGAATTATCTGATGATAAAGACCAGTTTAAATTCTCTTTAGTTAAAAGTTATCAATTAGCAAAAACGTATGAAACCAGAAATATTATTGAAAATTTTGCAGGACAAAAACCGGTTAAAATTCCGGAATCACGACTTAACAAAATGATCATGGATAATTTTAATGATCCGTTGCGTGAGTTTAAAGAACATTACAAAAACAATACAGATCCAACTGCGCATTTTATGGTGATGGGAATTGAAGTAAAAAGTCCGGAACAGATTAAAGAACTTTCTGATAAACTGCAGGATCATTTAAGAAAGCATAATAATCCGATAGAGCTTAATAAGGCTATAGTGTATCCTAAAAAATAAATTCATTATTCACTCTGATAAAGTTTTTCCTTAAATTGCTTCTAAAATTAAGGAAATGAAAAAATCGGATAAATCAATCTTTGAAAAATTTGCGAACTGGGCTACAAAGTTTACCGGGAGTTCTTTTGCTTTTCTTATAGCAGTTTCCATCGTGATAATCTGGGCTGTTTCAGGTCCGTTTTTTAAATATTCTGAAACCTGGCAATTGGTTATTAACACGGGAACCACAATCATTACTTTTTTAATGGTTTTCCTCATTCAGAAATCTCAAAATAAAGATTCAAAAGCAATTCAGATTAAGCTGAATGAACTGATTGCTGCGAATGAAAAAGCCAGTAACAGAATTGTAGATATTGAAGATCTTACCGAAAAAGAGTTGGATCAATTGCATTGTTATTACGAAAAACTGGCAGATTTTGCTGAAGAAGATTCAGATATCCACGCATCCCATTCTATTGATGAGGCAAAAAGAAATCAGGATAAAAAACATGAATATTTCAGGGAAAAACACGAGCAATGGCTTCAAACCCAGAAAAACAAAAAGGAATCAATTTGATTCCTTTTTTTACTTATGGCAATAAACTTATCTTTTCATAAAATACTCAAAGTAGCTGCAGCTTCCCATCAGTGCTTTCGCAGTCTCAGTATCTGAGTACTGTGATTTCAACTGGGTAAAATAATTACGGTATTTTTGATTTTTAAGCTGAGCCATTTGCTTTTCATGGGCATCATTTTTTTCAGACCATTTCGGATCAGCGTAATCTATATTGCCAGGATGTTTCGTCTCGTACTGATAATACTTGCCTTGTTCTGCGCTTGCCATCTGAAAGAGAATTCTGGCTTTTTGTTCTCTGTCGTTACTGAGATTCAGTGCTTTCTGATAATAATTCAGGCTTAGATCAAAATTATCAGGCTCAATAAAAGTTGTATAAGCAAAATTCTTGTAATAATACTGATATGGAGTTTCTTTTTCTGTTGTCCAGAAATCGTATTTGCCGCCATTGCTGTTATCAACATCCATTACAAAAAGATGTCGGTAATAGCCAAGAATTGACGTATTGTACAACACATTTCCGATCAGTTGATTTGCTTTGGAAGCTTTAAGATCTTTTCCGTTCCCTATTTTTTTAAGTTGAATCAGAGCATTTGCTAATTCAAGCTTGTTCATTTTAGATTTAATGAAAGGAAAAGCTGCGTAATCTTCTGCTTTCATACTTTCCGCGTCAGCACTTTGAAAGCTTTCCCAAACATTATGTCCGAAAACAAAATTCGGAATATTGTTGAAGCCGTCATAAGTTTCACCATTATAAATCAGCTTTTCATAGTTTCCGGTTTCTGGATTATATCGTTGATAGCTGTCTCTCGGGATTCCGGAAAACTTTTGGGCTTTTTGATAATACATTTTAGCCTTATCAAAATCTGCCATTTTCATTGCTCTGTCGCCATAAATATTTACAAAAAAGGCTTCGATATTTCCTACATTATTAAGATTTTTAGCAATGATCTGCTTTTCAAATTCCGTTTTATCAGGCTTTCTGTAAAATGCCTCAACGCTCTTCACTAGACTGGAATTTGGGTTATACTGTAAGTCGGAAAGTGTATTATTCATCAGGAAAGATTTGCCGTCTTCACCCTGAAGAAAATATCGGTTTGCCAAAACATCTTTCAGGAATTCAGCGGTTGAGGGCACTTTACCGTAATATTCATATCTGTTAATCTCTGTGCTGTCTTTTTCTGCGATAGGTTTTTCTATGAAATATTCCGCATAATTTTTCATTAAATGATCTTCATATTCTGCATCAATTTTAGGCTGTGAAACAATATCGTTCAAGACTTTCATTCGCTTGATTTCTTCAAGATATTCAGGGTTATTAGTTTTGATTTCTGCCAAAATTTCACTGCTTTGCTGATAATCTTTTTTCAGAAATTTTAAATAAGCATCAGCAATCTGCCAATATTCATCTTTAGATTTTCCTTTGGTTTTTGAGGTGAATTTTTCCAGATCGTCCAAAAAATCTTTTTGATTTTCATTCTGATCGTAATAGTAAGCGTTATTTTTGATGTAAGTAGGAATTCTGTAAGGATTTTCAAAGAGCTCATCATTACTTTGTGCTGATTTGTCTTCTGTTTTGTCAGATTTTTTTCCACCAAAGAGATTTTTAAAGAAAAGAACAATTTTCTGCCAGAAACTGAGTTCTTTTTTCTTTATCTCAGTCTTCGGCGTTGTTTTAGTACTATCTTTTTTATCTGAAGTTTTATCAGAATTTTTTGAAGCATAGTAATAAGTTGGAAGATAATTTCTTTCTAATTCATTAATGCTTCTGGCTGCCATTACTTTCAGAATTTCAGAATCAGGATCTATTTCGTACATCTTTTCCATCATCGGAATAGGATTGGTAAAATCTTCGTATCCTAAAAGAAAGTACGCCATATTTTTTTCTTCATTGGTTCCGGCTCTTTTTAATATGTTGTTAAAAGAGGCAGAATCCGAAAGTTTCATCGAAACAAAAGAAGATTCTTTACGGCTTTTAGAATTCATAAATACCTGAAAGAAATTCCAGTTTGCTTCATTCCATAACTGTAGTCCTCTTTGTGCTCCGGCAAGCTGATCAAGTGCCATATAATAAGGTGCGCCCTTTAGTTTAATCGGCTGGACGTAAGTTTGGAATGCCTTAACCGCAGCGTCGTAATTTCTTGTATAATGATTCAATCTTACCAGCTGATAGCCGTAACGTTGTTTGATTTCAGGATTTTTTGCAGCATTATATAAAGAAGTAAGCGCAGAAATTGTTTTGTTGTAATCTAGCTGGGTCGCATTTTTATCATTTTCATTTTCTCTGTAGTAAAATGAGTCTGCTCCTTCTACATAATTGATTCTCATGTAAGGTTCCAGATACTTTGCTTCAATTAAATAATCTATGGCTTCTCTGTATTTAGCATAAAAACCTGTTCCTAGTTTATTTAAAAGCTTATTGTTTGGTGTTCCTTTTTTTAAGGCATTCAGATCATTCATGCTTAGAGTATTCACAAGATAGTCGGTTTCCGGGTAGCTTAGCTGATTACCAAAAAATTTCCGCCACGATTCTATATTTTCATTGGGATTCTGTGATGCTTTGAAATCAGTATAAAATCTTGATGAATAATTATGTAAAAAAGGAAGATATGATTTGTCTTTTATAATGCTTTGAGTAAAAAGATTAAAGTAATCATAATCAGGATCAGACCAAGCGCAGGCTTCAGTACTTGTATAGAATAGCGATGCAGCTGCAATGCTCAGTATATACTTTTTCATATTGTTCAGGTGTTTTTATTGTTCTTATTTTTTTAATGCATTCAAGCATTGGTAAGTGTGAAAAAATTATGCCCGGATTTACAATTTTTTTGTTTGTGAAACTAAACTTTTAAATCTATCATTCGGTTTCGCTCAAAAATTTCGTCCTTCCACAAATTTAGCATCTAATTGATAATATATAATATTATATTCACCGATTTTTTTATCTAAAAGCTGGATCGCTTCATCCAAGTGTTTTTCAGAAATTTCTTCCACTTTTACGGTAAAACCTTTGCTGAGAAAATGTCCAAAATAAAAACCGTCTTTTATAACTTCAATTTTATTTTCAGAGATTTTTTTGAAACCTGCATGATCAAGATCCTTTGTAGAAAGCGCATTAATGAGTTTGTGTTTTCCCAAATGATTGGTAACAATTCCCCATGAATAAATGGGAAGCGCGACATCAATTTTTTCTATGGGATAATTTTCAAGCTGAGCCAGATAGCTTTTCATAATATTCAAATCAAGAATAGAATTTTTATCTGAATGTTCTAAAGGTGAAGAAGTAGAGTAGCACATTAAGTATACTTTTTCAACCGGTGGAATTCCTGTGAGATCTTTATCTTTTACCTGATGGAGGCGTAAGGTACAGGTAATTTGTTTTTTCGAAATCTTTTTTAATTGTTGTAAGAATTCAAAATAATCGTCTTTGGTTCCCAAAGTCCAGTCGCAGTCAATTTGTATTTCATCATTGACTTTGAGATTGTAATCATCGATTTTCTTTTTTATTAAATCATTTACTTTTTCTGCAAGAAAGGTAATTTCACCTTTTTCAATGTTTATAAAACTTCGATTGGTGATAAAAACCGTCGGAACAATTTTTTTTTGTTCTTTAAAGCTTTTGTCTTTAGTAATAACAGCTACAGGCTCAAATTTATTATTAATCTTATCAACATCAAAAAACCTTGTGTACAAAAGCGGTATGTCAGCTTTACTTAAGTTTTCTCTTTCGGTAGTATTCAGACTGAGATTTGTTTTCCAGTAATAAAAAGTATAGGGATGGTTTGGTTTTTTTGAGCAGGAGATAAATAGAAACAGCAAAAGACAGGTGATGTGTTTTTTCATGAGTTTACTTTCAGGTTTTAAATTTACAAAATACTGTCATCATTTTTTTCCAAATAAGATCTAAAATCGTTTAACTTTCTATAAATCAAAATATTTTAGCTCAAATATTTGTCAGATTAAAAATTATTCATAAATTTGCACACTCATTTTAGGGGAGGAGTATGCCTAATTCAGACTTAGTAATTACTTGAGAACTCGAAAAATGAGAACAGATACAAGAAAATTTTATAACATATTATATAAATAATGTCAGGTATTATTGGTAAAAAAATCGGTATGACATCTTTGTTTAACGAAGAAGGGAAAAACATTCCTTGTACAGTTATTCAGGCTGGTCCGTGCTCGGTTTTACAGGTCAGAACCATTGAAAAAGACGGTTATAAGTCAGTTCAGTTAGGTTTCGATGACAAGAGTGAGAAGAACGTTGGTAAAGCGTTAGCTGGTCATTTCAAAAAGGCTGGTTCAGCTCCTAAGGCTAAGTTGGTAGAATTCTACAGAGAGTTCGTAGACGAAGTAAAAGTAGGAGAAGAAGTAAAGGTAGACTTGTTCAACGAAGGAGAATTCGTAGACGTAACAGGTACTTCAAAAGGTAAAGGCTTTCAGGGTGTTGTTAAAAGACACGGATTTGGAGGTGTAATGCAGGCAACTCATGGTCAGCACAACAGACTTAGAGCTCCAGGTTCTATCGGTGCTGGTTCAGACCCTTCAAGAGTATTCAAAGGGATGAGAATGGCTGGAAGAATGGGAGGTAAGCAGGTAACTGTACAAAACCTTCAGGTGTTAAAAGTGGATCAAGAACAAAATCTTTTAGTAGTAAAAGGTGCTGTTCCGGGAGCTAAAAATTCTTATGTAATTATCAGAAAATGGAACTAGTAGTATTAAATACATCAGGAAAAGAGACCGGAAGAAAAGTAACTCTTGACGAATCAGTATTCGGAATTGAGCCAAATCAGCACGCGGTTTACTTAGAGGTTAAACAGTACCTTGCTGCACAAAGACAAGGAACTCATAAAGCAAAAGAAAGAAGCGAAATTACTGCTTCTACCAAAAAACTTAAGAAGCAAAAAGGATCTGGTTCTGCTAGATATGGTGATATTAAATCTCCAACTTTCAGAGGTGGGGGTAGAGTATTTGGGCCAAAACCAAGAGATTACAGATTCAAATTGAACAAAGCTCTTAAGAGATTGGCTAAAAAATCTGTTTTATCTCAGAAAATGAGAGATAACAGCATTAAAGTTTTAGAAGATATGAGCTTAAATGCTCCTAAGACTAAAGATTTCATTACTTTATTAGATGCATTGACACTAAACGGTAAAAAATCTTTATTCATTCTTCCTGAAGCTAACAAGAATGTATATTTATCTTCAAGAAACTTACCTAAAACTAAAGTAATGAACTTCAATGAAGTTAGTTCTTACGATTTGATCAATGCAGGTGAGATTGTATTCTTTGAAGGTGCAGTTGAAAAATTCCAGGAAAATTTAAAGAAATAAATCATGTCAGTTATTATTAAACCAGTTATTTCAGAAAAGGCTAATTACCTTACAGATTTAAGAGGTTCTTATTCTTTCTTGGTAGATACTAAGGCGAATAAAATCCAGATCAAAAAGGCTGTAGAAGCGGCTTACGGTGTAAAAGTAGCAGACGTTAATACAATGATTTATGCTCCGAAGGTTTCTTCAAAATACACTAAAAAAGGTCTTCAAGTAGGAAAGACAAACAAATTGAAAAAAGCGGTAATCAAACTTGCTGAAGGTGAGGTTATCGATATTTTTGCTGTAAATTAATTATTAATTATAAATAATAGTAATGTCTGTTAGAAAATTAAAACCTATCACCCCGGGACAGAGATTCAGAATTGTAAACAATTTTGAGGAAATTACTACCAACAAACCAGAGAAATCTCTTACAGTTGGTATTAAAAAGTCAGGTGGACGTAACCAAACAGGTAAAATGACCATGCGTTACACCGGAGGTGGACACAAAAAGAAATACAGAATTATTGACTTCAAAAGAAACAAAGCAAACGTTGAAGCAACTGTAAAATCTGTAGAATACGATCCAAACAGAACTGCATTTATCGCTTTATTAGAATACGCAGACGGAGAGAAGAGATATATCATCGCTCCGAACGGTATCAAAGTAGATCAGAAAGTAGTTTCAGGTGAAAGCGTAGAACCAAATGTAGGTAACGCAATGAAATTGAAAAATATTCCATTGGGTACTGTGATTTCTTGTGTTGAAATGAAGCCTGGACAAGGTGCTATTTTAGCAAGAAGTGCTGGTTCTTCAGCTCAATTGACTTCAAGAGACGGAAAATATGCAATCATCAAATTGCCTTCAGGAGAATCCAGAATGATCCTTACTGAATGTATGGCAATGATTGGTTCGGTTTCTAACTCTGATCACCAATTAACGGTATCAGGTAAAGCTGGTAGAAGCAGATGGTTAGGTAGAAGACCAAGAACAAGAGCGGTAGTAATGAACCCTGTAGATCACCCGATGGGTGGTGGTGAAGGACGTTCTTCCGGAGGTCACCCAAGATCTAGAAACGGTAAGCCATCTAAAGGTTACAAAACTAGAAAGAAAAATAAAGTGTCTAACCGTTACATCGTATCTAAAAGAAAATAATTATGGCAAGATCACTTAAAAAAGGACCATTCATTCATCATACTTTAGATAAGAAGGTTCAGGCAAATATAGAGTCTGGTAAGAAGACAGTTATCAAAACTTGGTCTAGAGCGTCTATGATCTCTCCGGACTTTGTAGGACAAACTATTGCTGTACACAACGGGAAATCTTTTATCCCTGTTTATGTTACAGAAAACATGGTGGGTCACAAGTTAGGCGAATTTTCTCCAACAAGATCTTTCAGAGGTCATGGTGGTAACAAAAACAAAGGAAGTAGATAATCATGGGATCTAGAAAACAAGATAGCGCAATCGCAAGAAAAGAAGCTAACAAAGACGTTGTTAAAGCTTCATTAAACAACTGCCCGTCTTCTCCGAGAAAAATGAGATTAGTAGCGGATATCATCAGAGGAGAGCAGGTTGATAAAGCACTTTACATCCTAAAATATTCTAAAAAAGAAGCCTCTAACAAATTGGAGAAATTACTTCTTTCTGCTATGGCAAACTGGCAGGTGAAAAACGAAGGAGCTGACATTGAGGAAGCAAACCTAATCGTGAAAGAAATATTCGTGGACAGTGCAAGACAATTGAAGAGACTGAGACCAGCTCCACAAGGTAGAGGGTACAGAATCAGAAAAAGATCAAACCACGTTACATTAATCTTAGGTAATAAAGAAAATTAATTCAAGGTATGGGACAGAAGACAAATCCAATTGGTAACAGATTAGGTATCATCAGAGGATGGGATTCTAACTGGTTTGGCGGAAACGATTATGGAGACAGAATCGCGGAAGACTACAAAATCAGAAGATACCTTGAAGCAAGATTATCTAAAGGTGGGATTTCAAGAATTTATATTGAAAGAACATTAAAATTAGTAACCGTAACGATCACTACTGCAAGACCGGGATTAATCATCGGTAAAGGAGGTCAGGAAGTTGATAAATTGAAAGAAGAGTTGAAAAAATTGACTAAAAAGGATATTCAGATCAACATCTTTGAAATCAAAAGACCTGAGCTTGATGCAGTATTAGTTGCTGACAGCATTGCTAAACAAATCGAAAACAGAATCTCTTACAGAAGAGCTGTGAAGATGGCAATCGCTTCTACGATGAGAATGGGTGCTGAAGGTATTAAAGTTCAGATCTCTGGTAGATTAAACGGAGCTGAAATGGCAAGATCTGAGTCTTTCAAAGACGGAAGAATTCCATTATCAACTTTCAGAGCAGATATTGATTACCATATCGGTGAGGCATTGACTCAGTACGGTAAGTTGGGAGTTAAAGTTTGGATCATGAAAGGAGAAGTTTATGGTAAAAGAGAACTTTCTCCATTAGTGGGACAACAAAAGAAAGGGCCTTCAGGAGGTGGAAACAGAGGAGATAGAGAAAACAGAAGACCTTCAAGAGATAAAAAAAATAATTAATTAGAAGTTAGAAGATAGGAATTAGAAATTAGATCTTCCGTTACAAGAACTGATTTAAATTTTATCTAACATCTAACATCTAACATCTAACATCTTATTAAATTATGTTACAACCAAAAAGAACCAAATTCCGTAGAGTTCATAAGATGAAAATGAAGGGGAATGCCCAAAGAGGTAATCAACTTGCTTATGGAACTTTCGGAATCAAAGCAACAGAAGGTGCTTGGATCACTGCAAGACAAATTGAAGCTGCGCGTATCGCTGCGACAAGATATATGAAGAGAGAAGGTCAGCTATGGATCAAAATCTTCCCGGATAAGCCAATTACTAAAAAACCTGCGGAAGTACGTATGGGTAAAGGTAAAGGTGCTGTGGAATATTGGGTAGCTGTAGTAAAACCTGGTAAAATTATGTTTGAAGTAGGCGGAGTTCCTTACGAAGTAGCGAAAGAAGCTCTTAGACTTGCTGCACAAAAATTACCTGTAGTGACCAAATTTGTAGTTGCTAACGATTTTGTTAAACCTCTTTAATCTCTGAATACAATGAAAAAAGCTGAAATTAAAAATCTAAGCGCGGGAGATCTTCAAAATAAACTGGCTGAAGCTAAAGCTGAATTCACAAAAATGAAATTGGCTCACAAAATCAGTCCGCTTGAGAACCCGATTCAAATCAGAGATTTGAGAAAAACAATCGCAAGATTAAACACTGAGTTAACTAACAAACAATAATTTCATTTTACAATGGATAGAAATTTAAGAAAAGAAAGAATCGGAGTGGTTTCCAGCAATAAAATGGAAAAAACTATTGTTGTTAGCGAAACTACGAGAGTAAAACACCCGATGTACGGTAAATTCGTTTTGAAAACGAAAAAATATACTGCACACGACGAAAACAACGAATGCGCAGAAGGAGATACAGTTTTGATCCAGGAAACTAGACCTTTGAGCAAGAACAAGAGATGGAGATTAGTAAGAATCATTGAAAAAGCTAAGTAATAATGTTACAAACAGAATCAAGATTAAAAGTTGCTGATAACACAGGTGCTAAAGAAGTATTGGTTATCAGAGTTCTGGGAGGAACCAGAAGAAGATATGCTTCAGTTGGTGATAAAATCGTTGTTACTATCAAAGATTCTACACCATCAGGAAACGCTAAAAAAGGTCAGGTATCTAAAGCTGTAGTAGTAAGAACTAAAAAAGCTGTAAGAAGAAAAGATGGTTCGTACATCAAATTCGAAGACAATGCTTGTGTATTGCTAAACGCAGCGGGAGAAATGAGAGGAACTCGTGTTTTCGGACCGGTTGCCCGTGAGTTGAGAGACAAAGAATATATGAAAATCATTTCATTAGCTCCTGAAGTACTTTAATATTTAAAATTTTAAAAAATGTCAAAGTTAAAAATAAAAAGAGGAGATAACGTAATCATTACCACTGGTAAAAAAGAGATCAAGGGTAAAACTGGTGAAGTTATTGAAGTGATCAAAAAAGAAGGAAGAGACCCTAGAGTTATCGTTGCAGGACTTAATATCGTTAAAAAACACGTTAAGCCTTCAGCTTCTAATCCTCAAGGAGGAATCACTGAGAAGGAAGCTTCTATTCATATCTCAAACGTAGCTTTAGTTGGTAAAGACGGAAAAGCTATCAAAGTAGGTTACAAAATCGAAGGAGATAAGAAAGTAAGAATCAACAAGAAAACGGGTGAAACTTTATAATTTTAAATAACACATGGAATATATAGCAAGACCCAAAAAAGCATATAAAGAAACGATTGTTCCTGCAATGATGGAAGAATTCGGATACAAATCAGTAATGCAGGTACCAAAACTTGAGAAAATTATCTTATCTCAAGGTCTAGGAGACGCTACTGCTGATAAAAAAATCATCGATTATGCTGTTGAAGAATTAACGAATATCACTGGTCAAAAGGCTGTTGGTACGATCTCTAAGAAAGATGAAGCTGCTTTCAAATTAAGAAAAGGTATGCCTGTAGGTGCTAAGGTAACTCTTAGAGCAAACAAAATGTACGAATTCTTAGACAGATTGACTTCTTCTGCTTTGCCACGTATCAGAGATTTCTCTGGAATCAAGGCTGAAGGTTTCGATGGTAGAGGTAATTATAACTTAGGTATTACTGAGCAAATTATCTTCCCTGAAATCGTAATTGATAAAGTAAAGAAAATCCAAGGGATGGACATTACTTTTGTTACAACTGCGAAGACAGATAAAGAAGCTAAAGCATTATTAACTCACTTCGGTTTACCATTCAAAAAGAACTAAGAAATGGCAAAAGAATCAATGAAAGCGCGTGAGCGCAAAAGAGAAGCTACAGTAGCTAAATACGCTGAAAAAAGAAAAGCTTTGAAAGAAGCAGGTGATTATGAAGCTCTTCAGAAGTTGCCTAAAAACGCTTCTCCTGTAAGATTACACAACAGATGTAAATTGACAGGAAGACCAAGAGGATATATGAGAACGTTCGGAATTTCCAGAGTAACTTTCAGAGAAATGGCAAACAACGGTCTTATCCCGGGAGTTAAAAAAGCCAGTTGGTAATAATTACTAATTAAAAATCGGGGCAATTAAGTTGTCTGGATACTAAAGAATAAAAATATCAGACCTAAGTTTTCTGAAGTCTGATATTTTATCTTCAAGTCCTTTCAATACTGATTGTCTTTAACCAATAATTTAAAATAGAAAAATGGTAACAGATCCAATTTCAGATTTCCTAACAAGAGTAAGGAACGCACAAAGCGCAGGCCACAAAGTGGTGGAAATTCCTGCATCGAAAATCAAAAAGGAGATTACTAAGATCTTATTTGATCAGGGGTATATCTTAAACTACAAGTTTGAGGATAACGCTGTTCAGGGAACGATCAAAATCGCTTTAAAGTACGACAAGCAAACCAACAAACCGGCTATCAAGTCTATTCAAAGAGCTTCTAGACCAGGTTTAAGACAGTACAAAGGTTCTGCGGAACTTCCAAGAGTATTGAACGGTTTGGGTATTTCTATCATCTCTACTTCCAAAGGAGTAATGACTGACAAGAAAGCTAGAGAAGAAAAAGTAGGCGGTGAAGTAATCTGCTATGTTTATTAATTTTTAATCAAAGGAAAATGTCAAGAATTGGTAAAGCAATTATAACAATTCCCGCTGGTGTTACCATCACTGAGAAAGAAGGTGTAGTAACGGTAAAAGGTTCTAAAGGAGAACTTTCTCAGGAGCTTACAGAGGGAATTACTTTAGAGCAGAAAGATGGAGAACTTACAGTTAACAGACCATCTGATGCTAAACAACACAGAGCGCTTCACGGTTTATACCGAGCGTTAATCAACAATATGATTGTTGGTGTATCTGAAGGTTTCGAAAAGAAACTAGAATTAGTGGGAGTAGGTTACAGAGCTTCTCACTCAGGTCAAAAACTTGAGTTGGCTTTAGGTTTCTCTCACGGTATCGTATTAGAGCTTCCAAGCGAAGTGAAAGTTGATACATTGACTGAAAAAGGTAAAAACCCAATTATTACTTTAACGTCTTACGATAAGCAACTTCTTGGAATGGTGGCTGCAAAAATCCGTTCATTCAGAAAGCCTGAGCCGTACAAAGGAAAAGGTGTGAGATTCGTTGGTGAAAATGTTAGACGTAAAGCTGGTAAATCTGCTTAATAAAATTTAAGAAAATGGCACTAAGTAAGTTAGAAAAAAGAATAAGAATAAAAAGAAGAGTAAGAGGAAAAATCTCAGGATCTTCTGAATTGCCAAGATTATCTGTATATAAAAGTAATAAAGAAATTTACGCTCAGTTAATCAACGATAAAGACGGTAAAACTTTAGTTTCTGCTTCTTCAAGAGAGAAAGGAGTAGATGCTAACGGAACAAAAACTGAAGTTTCTGCGGCTGTAGGAAAGGCAATTGCTGCTAAAGCTCTTGCTGCAGGAATTGAAAATATTGTATTTGATAGAAACGGATTCGTTTACCATGGTAGAGTGAAAGCTCTTGCTGACGGTGCGAGAGAAGGTGGACTTAAATTCTAATCATTAAATTTCGGAAATATGTTAGGACTAGATAATATAGAAAGAGTAAAACCGGGAGGATTAGAACTTAAAGATCGTCTCGTAGCTGTTAATAGAGTAACAAAAGTAACTAAAGGAGGTAGAGCTTTCGGTTTTTCTGCTATCGTTGTGGTAGGAGATGAAGCTGGAACTATCGGTTTTGGTTTAGGAAAATCTAAGGAAGTTGCTTCTGCTATTGCTAAGGCGGTAGAAGATGCTAAGAAAAACTTAGTAAAAGTTCCTGTAATGAACCACACGATTCCTCACCAGACTACTGCTAGATACGGTGGTGCAGATATCTTCTTGAGACCTGCTTCTCATGGTACAGGGCTTATCGCCGGTGGTGCGGTAAGAGCGGTACTAGAATCTGCTGGTATTCACGATATCCTTTCAAAATCTAAAGGATCTTCAAACCCTCACAATGTGGTAAAAGCAACTTTCAAAGCATTGTTAGACATCAGAAGACCAGAAGAAATCGCAAGAATGAGAGGAGTTTCTCTAACTAAAGTGTTTAACGGTTAATAATTAAAACAATGGCAACAATTAAAGTAAAACAAGTAAGAAGCGCTATTGGTAGAACAAAAACCCAAAAGAGAACGCTTGAAGCATTAGGATTTAAGAAACTTCACCAAGTTGTAGAGCACGAAGCTACTCCTTCTATCTTAGGAATGATAGCTGCAGTTAGTCACTTACTTGAAGTTCAGAAATAATTTTTAAAATAATTTTAAAATGAATTTAAACAACATAAAGCCAGCTGCAGGATCTACTTTCAATTCAAAAAGAATTGGTAGAGGACAAGGTAGCGGAAAAGGTGGTACTTCTACGAAAGGTCACAAAGGTCAGAAAGCAAGAGCTGGTTATTCTCAGAAGATCGGTTTTGAGGGAGGTCAGATGCCTTTACAGAGAAGACTACCTAAATTTGGTTTCAAAAACGTAAACAGAAAAGAATTCAGAGCAATTAATCTAGACAGTATTCAGACTTTAATTGAGAATAAATCTATTACAGGAGATATTACAAAAGAAGTTTTGGTACAAAACGGATTAGCTTCTAAAAATGAATTAGTGAAAATTATGGGGAGAGGAGAATTGAAATCTGCGGTTTCAATTTCTGCTGACAAATTCACTAAATCTGCTGAAGAATTAATTTCTAAAGCAGGTGGAAAAGCAATTACCTTATAATAATTACTAATGAAAGAATTTATACAAACCCTCAAAAATATTTGGAGCCTTAAGGAACTTAGAGATAAAATTCTATTTACTTTAGGTATTATCCTTGTGTATAGATTCGCATCTTTTATCTCTCTTCCTGCAATTAACCTTGCAGAGGTGGGAGATCTCTTAGAGCATTATAAAAGTCAGGGCGGTAACAAGCAAGGAGCAGGTCTCCTTGGCTTGCTTTCGTCGTTTACAGGAGGGGCTTTCAGTCATGCTTCTGTAATGGCGTTAGGAATCATGCCTTACATTTCTGCTTCTATTATTGTTCAGTTGATGGGGATGGCAATTCCTTATCTTCAGAAACTTCAAAAAGACGGAGAATCAGGAAGAAATACTCTTAATCAGATTACCAGATGGTTAACTATTGGTGTTTGTCTTGTACAGGCGCCTTCGTATCTTGGATCTATTACAGGGTTATTTTTACCTTATGCTCAGTTCCAGTCTGCTTATCTTATTGATCCGAACTCAGTAATGTTTTGGTTACCGAGTATTGTAATCTTGGTTGCAGGATCAGTATTTGCAATGTGGTTAGGTGAAAAAATCACAGACAAAGGTATCGGTAACGGTATTTCTATCCTTATTATGGTTGGAATTTTGTCTAGATTACCAGAAGCATTTGTACAGGAAGTTGCAGTACAAAACGGAAAAGGAGGACTAGGTTCTATCATGATTCTTGTTGAAGTTATATTCTGGATGTTGGTGGTTCTTTTAGCAGTAGTATTATCTGTTGCTGTAAGAAAAATACCTATCCAGTATGTGAGCAGAGCTCAGGCAAGAGGAGGTGTAAACAGAAATCTTATGCAGGGAGCAAGACAGTGGATTCCATTAAAAGTAAATGCTGCCGGTGTAATGCCGATTATCTTTGCTCAGGCATTGATGTTCGTACCGGGATTATTAACAAAGTTTGATGAATCAAATACTTTTCTTGCAGGTTTTAAAAATGTATTCAGCTGGCAATACAATGTATTGTTTGC
Organism: Chryseobacterium sp. L12; assembly: GCF_056133985.1. Taxonomy (NCBI): domain Bacteria; kingdom Pseudomonadati; phylum Bacteroidota; class Flavobacteriia; order Flavobacteriales; family Weeksellaceae; genus Chryseobacterium; species Chryseobacterium sp. L12. The sequence continues at coordinate 55,096 of NZ_JBVYOF010000011.1, forward strand.
TTTATTAATTATTATCTTCTCATTTTTCTATACCGCAATTACAATTCCGGTAAACCAGATGGCCGATGATCTTAAGAGAAACGGTGGTTTGGTACCTAAAGTAAGACCTGGTAAAGAGACTGCAGATTACCTTGATGATATTTTATCAAAAATTACCTTGCCAGGTGCAATATTTTTATCTATCTTTGCAGTCCTTCCGGCAATAGTGCATGGAAGTCTTGTTCAGACAGATGCGTTTGCCCTGTTTTTCGGGGGTACATCGTTGCTAATTATGGTTGGAGTAGTACTTGATACTGTTCAACAGATTAACACTTATCTGCTGAATCATCATTATGATGGCTTAATGCAGTCAAAATTATCAAGATCGACAGGATATTAATTTATGGCAAAACAAAAACATATTGAGCAGGATGGCGTGATAACGGAAGCTCTTTCCAACGCCCAGTTTCGTGTAGAGTTGGAGAATGGGCATGTGCTTATTGCTCATATTTCCGGTAAAATGCGTATGCATTACATTAAGCTGTTACCTGGAGATAAGGTAAAATTAGAAATGTCTCCTTATGATCTTTCAAAGGGGAGAATCACATTTAGATACTAAAAACAAATGCCAAATGGATTCTGAAGTTTCCATTTGGCTATTGTTGAAAAATAAATGCTAAATTAAAATCTTCGGATTTTTATCATTAGTAAAAAATAAATACTATCAAATGAAAGTTAGAGCATCAATTAAAAAAAGAAGTGCTGATTGCAAAATCGTTCGCAGAAAAGGCGTTCTGTTTGTAATCAACAAGAAAAACCCAAAATTTAAACAAAGACAAGGCTAAAATTAAATTATGGCGAGAATTTCAGGTATTGATTTACCAAAAAACAAAAGAGGCGTTATCGGTTTAACTTACATCTACGGAATCGGAAGAAGCACTTCTTCAGAAATCCTTAAAGCTGCCGGTATCAGCGAAGACAAGAAAGTCAACGAATGGAATGACGATGAATTGGCTGCAATCAGAACATACATCTCTGAAAACATTAAAGTGGAAGGAGAATTGAGATCTGAAGTGCAATTGAACATCAAGAGATTGATGGACATAGGATGCCAACGAGGAATACGTCACAGACTAGGATTACCTTTAAGAGGCCAGAGAACGAAAAACAACTCTAGAACCCGTAAAGGAAAGAGAAAAACAGTTGCTAACAAGAAAAAGGCAAGTAAATAATCGTTAGGAATTATGGCAAAACAAACTAAAGTAGTTAAAAAAAGAAAAGTAAAAGTTGAAGCTATTGGTGAGGCGCACATTCAGGCTTCTTTCAATAACATCATCATTTCTTTAACAAATAAAAACGGAGAGGTTATCTCTTGGGCTTCTGCCGGTAAAATGGGTTTCAGAGGTTCTAAAAAGAATACTCCATTTGCTGCTCAAATGGCAGCTGAAAATTGCTCTGCTGTTGCTCACGAAGCTGGTCTTAGAAGAGTAAAGGTGTATGTGAAAGGTCCTGGTGCAGGTAGAGAATCTGCAATCAGAACTATTCACAATTCAGGAATTGAAGTCAGCGAAATCATTGATGTGACTCCTATGCCACACAATGGTTGTAGACCACCAAAAAGAAGAAGAGTTTAATTTTTAGAATTTACCCATTATGGCAAGATATATTGGACCTAAAACTAAGATTGCTAGAAAGTTTGGTGCTGCAATCTACGGAGATGACAAAAACTTCGAAAAAAGAAAAAACCAACCGCCAGGACAGCATGGTCCTAACAAAAGAAGAGGTGCTAAGAAATCAGAATATGCAATTCAGTTAGCTGAAAAACAAAAAGCTAAATATACTTACGGTATTTTAGAAAGACAGTTTGCTAATCTTTTTGAAAAAGCACACAGAAGTAAAGGTGTAACCGGTGAAGTTCTTTTGCAGCTTTGCGAGTCTAGATTAGACAACGTGGTTTACAGATTAGGTTTTGCTAAAACAAGAGCAGGAGCAAGACAATTAGTTTCTCACAGACACATTACTGTGAACGGTGAAATTCTGAACATTCCATCTTATTTAGTAAAAGCTGGTGATGTAATCACAGTAAGAGAAAAATCTAAATCTTTAGAAGTTGTTGCTGATGCATTGGCTTCAAAAGCAAACTACGAGTGGTTACAATTCAACGACGAGAAGAAAGAAGGTACTTTCATTTCTGCTCCGGACAGAATCCAGATTCCGGAGGACATCAAAGAACAGTTGATCGTCGAACTTTACTCTAAATAATTTTTTAATCAAATTTTTGCTCAACCCAACAATATGGCAATTTTACAATTCATAAAACCCGATAAAGTAATCCTACTTAACTCTGATGAATTTAAAGGTCAATTCGAATTCAGACCTCTAGAACCAGGTTTCGGGCTTACAATCGGTAATGCTTTGAGAAGAGTGTTGCTTTCTTCTCTGGAAGGATACGCTATTTCATCTATCAAAATAGAAGGTGTAGAGCACGAATTTTCAACTATCCCGGGAGTAATTGAAGATGTTACTGAAATTATTCTTAACCTTAAGCAGGTAAGACTTAAAGCTACAGCAGAAAACCAGGCTTCTGAGCAGGTTGTTGCTAAAGTTTCAGGAAAAACTGCTGTTACTGCTGGAGATTTAGGACAATCAATCAACGGATTTGAGATCTTGAATCCTGATTTATTGATCTGCAACCTGAATTCTGATGTTACTTTTGAAATTACGTTCAACATAGAAAAGGGAAGAGGATATGTTCCTTCTGAACAAAACAAGTCAAACAATGCTCCTATGGGAACTATTGCTATTGACTCTATCTTTACGCCGATCAAAAAAGTACAGTATAGTATTGAAAATTACCGTGTAGAGCAAAAAACAGACTACGAAAAACTGGTATTAGATATAGAAACTGATGGCTCAATAAGTCCTCAGAATGCTTTAACTGAAGCTTCAAAGATATTAATTTATCACTTCATGCTTTTCTCTGATGAGAGAATCACGTTGGAAACTGAAGCTGTAAAAGCATCTATTCAATATGATGAAGAAACTCTTCATACAAGACAACTTCTTAAGTCTAAATTAGCAGATATGGATCTTTCCGTAAGAGCCCTTAACTGTTTGAAAGCGGCTGAAGTAGAAACTCTTGGTGAGCTAGTTTCTTACAGTAAGTCTGATTTGATGAAATTCAGAAATTTTGGTAAAAAATCTTTGACAGAACTAGAAGAATTGGTGCATTCAAAAGGTCTTAACTTCGGTTTTGACGTTGCAAAATATAAATTAGACGCTGATAAATAATTAATAATGAGACACGGTAAAAAATTCAATCACTTAGGAAGAACGGCTTCTCACAGAAGTGCTTTGCTTTCTAATATGGCTTGTTCTCTAATTGAGCATAAAAGAATCAACACTACTGTTGCTAAAGCTAAGGCTTTAAGAGTATATGTTGAGCCTCTGTTAACTAAAGCAAAAGAAGATACTACTCACAACAGAAGAATTGTTTTTTCATATCTTCAAAATAAAGAAGCGGTTACTGAGTTATTCAGAACTGTAGCTCCGAAAATCACTGAAAGAAACGGTGGTTATACGAGAATCATCAAGACTGGTTTCAGACCTGGTGATGCTGCAGATACTGCTCTTATCGAGTTAGTTGATTTCAATGAGCTTTACAATCCTAATGCTGAAGAGAAGAAAACTACAAGAAGAAGCAGAAGATCTGCAACAGCTCCTAAAAAAGAAGCTGTAGTTGCTGAAGCTCCTGTAGTAGAAGAAAAAGTAGAAGAGCCTAAAGCAGAAACTACGGATTCTACAGAGGAAAAAACTGAAGAATAGTAAATTCCTACAGATAATAAAAAAACCGTTCAGATTACTGAGCGGTTTTTTTTATTCTTATATTTTTGTTTTTACCAGTTCAATAATGTTACTGCTTTGGTGAAGAATTAAGCTGTCTCCTTTTACCAGAGCTTTCATGTCATCTTTTTCGTAGATAGTTTCATTAGGTTTCGCTTCGGTTTTTTCAAGAATAAATGTTTTGTTGTTGCTTCTTATAGATATGTTCCTGTGTGCAGAATCATAATTGAAAACTACTTTTACCAAAGTGCCGTCGGTCGCTCTGTAAACATAATCTGTTTTAATAGATTTATTTCCGTCCACATCTACGTTGTAGGATATAGTAGAATCGGGCTTTCCATTATCTGCGAGAATTATTTCCTGATCGCTTTTCATAATGCCTTTATTGCCTTCTTTTTTACAGCTAAATAATGTAACACTGATAATACAGGCAATAGCCAATTGATGTATTTTCATAAATTAAAATGTTTTTTAAATTTTATTTTCTAGGATGTTTCAGATGTATCAAATTCATTATAAATTTATATTGATAAAGGTTTGTTTCTGAAAAATTTCTTAAATTTAATAAAAACAAAAAACAAACCATTAAAACGATTATTAAAATTAGCAATTACCCGAAAGTGTAATTGACTCTTCTCAATTTTCTGTTGAAATTTGTTCTAAAGAAATCCGTAAACATGAGTATTTCCATAGCCATAGTAGAAGACGAAAAAAACTACAACAATGCGTTGAAGAAAGTCATCAATTATCAGGATGACATGATGGTTGTTGCTCAGTTCTTTGATGGCAAAACAGCCTTACATGAATTATTTGGTCTTTCTCCTGATGTTGTGATGATGGATATTCAGCTTCAGGATATGTTAGGAATTGATGTGATTTCTAAAATAAAAAAAGAACTTCCAAATACTCAATTTATTATGTGTACCAGCTTTGAAGATGACGAAAAAATTTTTAGCTCGCTTAAAGCCGGAGCAATGGGGTATCTTGTAAAAGGCGAAAGCATGGATAAAATTCTTTCGTCAATTCGTGATGTGTATAATGGCGGTGCTCCGATGAGTTTCGCAGTTGCCCGAAAAGTTCTCAGCCATTTTGAAAGAAAACATTCAGAAGTAGAGGAATGGGACGAGCTTACGGAAAGAGAGAAAGAAGTTTTGGAACTTCTAGCTGAAGGTTTACTGTACAAAGAAATTGCCGATAAAAAATTTATTAGTATTGATACCGTCAAAAAACATGTAGGAAACATTTACAGAAAACTCCACGTGAATAACAAGGTGGAGGCTATTAATAAATTTAACCATTTCAAAAACTAAAATCATGAAGAAAAAAGACTTTGATTGTGAAGCAGAAAGAGAATTAATATCTAAGGAAAAATTGGGTGAAATAATTTATCTACCAAATAAAAATAAATTTGAAATTTTTTTAAGCATCAAGATTAGAAACCATATTAATGCTGAAAATTATGTTAAGATAATTAATGATCCAATACCAGATGATATGTATGAATTGGATGCAAGTCGTTTTGGGATTAAATTACCTAATATAGAATCCAATCTATTTATATATTATGAATTATATGAAAAGTTAGTCAATAATTATATTCAGCGCGGATTTGATTTTGTAAATATTTCTTTTTTGCAAATGGAACAAAATCAATTCGAGATAGAAGATATATCTCAAGAAGATTTATCAAGCTTGAATTCTTTTGTTAATAAAATATATGCAATTGTAACTTTTTCGGATAAACAACAAAATAAAGATGAAACATTTCTTTTATTTAATATGAAAGATGAGTATCCAATTAATATTGATTTGGATAAATGTCACAATGATTTTTTGCAAAGCTGCTTAGGGCAGTCGATGAAAAATAGTTCAAAAGATAAATATGTACCTAGTTACATACAGTATGAATTACCTAAAGTAAAAAAGTATATTGACAGAGTAAGAAATTATTTGAATGGTTGTTTAAATAAAGACGTAGATAAAATTGCCTTCAATTTTTGTTTTGGTTTAAGAAAGCATAAACATGTAGAAGTAGAATCTTTTTATTTATCATCAATACCAATAGACATTACTGGACAATACTTAAATTTAAATTTTCCCTATTACGACCAAGGTAGTTTAGAACCATAATGCTAATTCAACTATATTATATTGTTTTTTTTATTACTGTTCTGAAATCAATAATAATTTTGAGAAAGAATATTTTTTTTTCTCAAAATTATTTTTTTGTTTTTTTGATTGTTAACTTTTTAATTGATTTTCTTTCCGAACTGAATATTATTAATTCAAAAGCAATTCAATACAATTATCTCAACTTATTTAATATATTTTTTTTTGGAATATTTTATCTGCCTTATTTAAAAAGCAAAGTTTTACCAATACTTATTTTAATTGTTACACTACTATGTGTGATATTCACAAGCCATTATTTTTATTTTGATAAATACAACTTAAATCTTGCCATCCTTTATTGTATAACCAATATTTTTTATTCATTGTATTGGATTAATTTAAAATTAAATAATGTTTCTGAAATAAGGATTACAAGTGAACCGCTATTCTGGATTTCCGCATCAATCTTAATATGGAGTTGTTTTTTTCTTTTTAGAATAATTCCTATGTATTTACTAGATGAACAAGATAAACAATTTTTGAAATTATTAAAAAGCGTGTTATTAATAATTAATATCATGGTGTATACATTATTTTATGTAGGATTAACAAAATATAGAAACTCAAAAGATGAAATCTTTACCAGATGAAATAAAATTAACTTACATAATAGCGGTATTGCTGGTTATGATTTTGGTTATTTTTGTTGTATTTATAGTTATTACATACAACCGAAAACAACTTCTCTACCACAAAGAGCAGCAACTCAAAGAATCCGAACATCAAAACCAGCTCCTCCAAAAAGAACTGGAAAAACAAAAATCCATAGAAGCAGAGAGAGAAAGAATTTCCCATGATATGCATGACGATCTTGGTGCGGGAATTTCGGCATTAAAACTTCAGGCAGAGTTTTTAAAACAAAAGTCAGAAGACAAAAATCTTATTGCAGATATAGACGAGTTGCTGAAAACATCTGAAGAAATGAACGTATCTATGAGGGAAATGCTATGGAGCTTAAATTCAGGAAATGATACTTTAGGAAGCTTCATAGATTACGCAAAAATGTACGCACAAAACTTTTTGAAAAAATCCGGAATCAATTTAATTGTTGAAGAAGATAACAGTATAGTTTCTAAGACCATTATTTCTACAGAACAGAGGCGAAATTTATTTTTGTGTCTTAAAGAGGCTTTAAACAATGCTTATAAACACAGCCAATCCGATAATATTAAATTGTCATTTATCCAGAAAGGCAAAAAATTCATGATGAAAATCTCCGACAACGGAATAGGAATTAACCAACAAAAATCAGAGGGCAACGGACTTCGAAATATGAAACGAAGAATGCAGGAACAAAACGGTCACTGCGAAGTCACCATAGAAAACGGAACGAATTTGCTTTTCAGAATAGATTTGTAGCAAATTTTAAATATTGAAATCAGACAACATCATTTTAAGGTGTTGTTTTTCTGTTTTAAAATTCACCCGTTTGTGTAATTGATTGGCGAAGTTTTAAGTGTGAAATTTGAAATAACAAAACTAATAACCATTTTATTAATACTAAAATTAAATTTACAATGAACGCAGAAGAATTAATTAAAAAACTGACAGAAGAATTTGAAGCAGAATTGAAAAGACTTACTAATGATATATCTAAAGAAGTTTCAAATCTTCAGGATGACAGTGAGATTTTACAGGATAATAATACACTGTTTAAAATTAAGAACGGAAATTATCAATATAATTTTGAATGGAAAAAAATAATTTTTGATTTGCCGATCCCACAGTTTATTATGAAGTCACAAAGGTTTTCCTTTGATATTCCGGAAGTAACCATGAATCTTAGAGAAATATGCTTTGATTGGCCTAAGACAAAAATGGTTCCTAAAAAAGTTGGTGAGAAACCAGAAACAACATGTAAATGGCAGATTAAATGGCGTCTGGGAATTAAGACTAAGTTTTGGGATTGTACTACTAAATGGACTCCTATTATTATATCGGTTCCTGAAATTACAATGGAAAGAAAGTGTATGTCTACAAAAATTCCCGAAGTAACAATGAAAACTAAAGATATTATTTTTAATATTCCTGAAGTGACAGTAGTTTTCAAGGAGATATCTTTCAATACATTAGTGATTACAAATATCAGTTATGATGAATCTGAAGATAATATTGAGAACAGTAATGAAAAGATAGCACATATTCAGCAAAAGATTAATGATCATACCGTCGCATACGAAGGAAAAATGAAATATATACAGGTTCAATTATTAAACGAACAGTTTGATAAAGCACAAAGTGAAATTTTGGGTAATGTAGAACCTGTGAAAAAAAACATAGAGAAATCTATTGAAGAATGTAAAGGAACTATTACGGAGTTGAAAAATAATGGTGCACTCGAACAATTAAAAATTGAGGAGGAAAAATTAAACAAACTGATTTCAGATCTGCAGAAAATATTAGAACCTTTTCAACAGTCATTGGAAAGCTTAAGCATAGAAAGGAAAAAAGCATTAGATGAAATGGAACAAGCAGTAGCTTTGGAAATTTTATCTTAAATATAAAAAGAGTTACTTAGTATCACAATTCTCCGTATCGAAACTATATGGAGAATTTTATTTTAAACTTATTTGAATTATGGTATTAACTAAAATTTAACTCATAAAAATTCAATTAAACTTGTTCAAATAATGTTAAAACTCAAAAAATCATTAAATTTGTCTAAACTATAAAAAAACAAACAATGAGTTACATTTCTTACATAGAAGCAAGACAGATTTTGGATTCAAGAGGAAATCCTACAGTAGAAGTTGATGTATTTACAGAAAGTGGTGCGATGGGTCGTGCTGCAGTTCCTTCAGGAGCATCAACAGGAGAACATGAAGCAGTTGAGCTGCGTGATGGCGGTTCAGAATGGATGGGGAAAGGTGTTTCCAAAGCTGTGGAAAATGTAAGAGAAGTAATTGCACCGGAATTGGTGGGTCTTCCTGTTTTTGATCAGAATTTAATTGATCAGATTATGATTGATTTAGACGGAACAAACAATAAAGGAAATATCGGAGCCAATGCAATCCTTGGTGTTTCTTTAGCAGCAGCAAAAGCAGCAGCTACGGAATTGAGAATGCCTTTGTACAAGTATGTAGGCGGTGTAAACGCCAACACGCTTCCTGTTCCGATGATGAATGTAATCAATGGTGGTTCTCACTCAGATGCGCCGATTGCATTTCAGGAATTTATGGTAATGCCGGTAAAAGCAGATTCTTTCTCTCATGCTTTAAGAAAAGGGACGGAGATTTTCCATAATTTAAAATCTATTCTTCACTCAAGAGGTCTGTCTACGGCTGTAGGTGATGAAGGAGGTTTTGCACCGACTTTTGCAGGAACTGAAGATGCTTTGGATACTTTGCTTCAGGCAATCGAAAAAGCAGGTTACAAACCGGGAGATGATGTAATGATCGCATTAGACTGCGCTGCTTCAGAATTCTATAAGGATGAAATTTATGATTATAGAAAATTCCAGACAGCAGATGCAGCTCAATATTCTAGCAGTGAGCAGGTTTCTTATCTTGCAGAATTGGCGGCGAAATATCCTATCATCTCTATTGAAGACGGAATGCACGAAAATGACTGGGAAGGCTGGAAAATGCTTACCGACAAAATCGGAGACAGAGTACAGTTGGTGGGAGACGATTTATTTGTTACCAATGTAGAAAGACTGGCAAGAGGAGTAAAAGAAGGAATTGCCAATTCAATTTTAGTAAAAGTAAACCAGATTGGTTCTCTTTCTGAAACAATGGCAGCGGTACAAATGGCTCAGCATAACAAGTTTACATCTGTGATGTCCCACAGATCAGGTGAAACAGAAGATTCTACAATTGCTGATCTTGCAGTAGCGATGAACTGCGGTCAGATTAAAACAGGATCTGCTTCAAGATCAGACAGAATGGCAAAATACAACCAATTGCTCAGAATTGAAGAAGCTCTTGGCGAAACAGCTGTTTTCCCGGGCTTAGATGCTTTCAAAATCAAAAGATAATTCATTGAATTTATAAATAACGGCAAGCGATTTTTTTGTTTGCCGTATTTTATAATAAGTAGTATATTTAAAGAAAAATAAATTATATAATGTCAGACAACAAAGTTATATTAAATTACGACGGTAATTCTTATGAATATCCAATCGTGGATAGTACAATCGGAGACAGAGGAATAGATATTTCAAAATTAAGAGACCAGACAGGTCTTATTACCTTAGATTTAGGGTACAAAAACACTGGTGCTACATTAAGCGACATTACATATCTTGATGGAGACAAAGGAGAATTGTTCTACAGAGGTTATCCTATTGAGCAGATTGCAGAAAAGTCTAACTTTACGGAAGTAATGTATCTTTTGCTTCATGGAGAGTTGCCTACAACAGAGCAGTTTGACAATTTCAATGGAAATATAAAAAAATATAATTTTGTAGCAGAGGAAATGAAAAAAATCATTGATGCTTTTCCTCGTTCTGCTCACCCAATGGGAGTTTTATCTTCCCTTACTTCAGCATTAACTGCATTCAATCCTAAAGCAGTCAATGTAAATTCTAAAGAGGAGATGGATCATGCAGCTGAATTGATGATTGCTAAATTCTCTCATCTTTGTGCATGGACTTACAGAAAAACTCAGGGATTACCATTAAACCACGGAGACAACAGCTTAAATTATGTAGAAAATTTCTACAAAATGACTTTCAGAATGCCGAATCAGGAATTTGAAATTGATCCGGTTGTTGTAGATGCTTTAGATAAATTATTAATCCTTCATGCTGACCATGAGCAAAACTGTTCTACATCTACTGTAAGAATGGTAGGTTCTGCTCATACTGGTCTTTTTGCTTCTGTTTCTGCGGGTGTTTCTGCACTTTGGGGACCACTTCACGGGGGAGCAAACCAGGCAGTAATAGAAATGCTTGAGCTGATCGAAAAAGACGGTGGAGATGTAAATAAATGGGTTGAAAAAGCTAAAGATAAAAATGACAACTTCCGTTTGATGGGATTCGGTCACAGAGTATACAAAAATTTCGATCCTAGAGCAAAAATTATCAAGAAAGCAGCTGATGATATTCTTAACGCATTAGGCATTCAGGATAAAGCTCTTGACATTGCAATGCAGCTGGAGAAAGTAGCTTTGGAAGACGAATATTTCGTAGAAAGAAAACTTTATCCAAACGTAGATTTCTATTCAGGAATTATTTACAGAGCATTAGGAATTCCTACCGAAATGTTTACGGTAATGTTTGCATTAGGAAGACTTCCGGGATGGATTTCTCAGTGGAAAGAAATGAGATTAAAAGGAGATCCAATCGGTAGACCAAGACAGGTTTATCAAGGAGCTCAAAAAAGAGATTACATTGATATTACCAACAGATAATATTCTTTTATCTGATTAAAATATGATCCCAAAGCTGAAAAGTTTTGGGATTTTTTTATTGCAATTTTACTAATTGAAAATTTTTTATACTTATCTGTAACAAAATTGCTAGTTCAGTTGTCTAATTATGTAAAGAGGTGAAAATTTTAATTTAAAAATAAATTACTGTTAATCAACTAACTAAAAGGCGGTGTAAGACATTTTTACTACTTTGTATTGCATGATACTAAAAAAATAATATATCTTTGCAATGTAAATTAATAACAAATACAAGCTTCTGATGATTGTATGTTAGTAAGCAAGTCTTTTTCAGGAAAATTTAAAAACAAAAATCTACATATATGAAAACTCAATTACTCATAGCAGCCATTTTCTTTACCGGATTTACTTTTGCTCAGGAGAAAAAAACTGATAGTTTAGAAACAAAAAAGATAGAAGAAGTCGTTATCAAAAAGCAGGTATTCAAAAAACAGAGTGACCGTTTTGTATATGATGTAGCCGCTTCTCCTGTAACCAAAGGTAATACTACTTTTGATCTTTTAAGACAAACTCCTCTTTTATCTACAACAGATGATAAAACGTTAAAGATTGCAGGAAAAAATAATGCGCTTATCTACATCAATGGCAGAAAATCTAATATGGATGCAGAATCTCTTACGCAGTTTCTGAAAAATATGCCTGCTGAAAATATCCAGAAAATTGAGGTAATTACAGTACCGGGAAGTGAATTTCAGGTAGAATCTTCCGACGGAATCATCAATATCATTCTTAAAAAGAAAATGGGAGACGGGCTGAACGGAAACATGAGAATGGCAAATACACAGAATAAATACAACGGAAGTTCTGCAAGCTTTTCAGCCAATTACAGAAAAGATAAATTGGGAATCAGTGCCAATCTGAATGGCGGCGACAATATTCAGCCGCAGCGATATACATTGAAAAACGGAACGAGTATGATTCAAAACGAATCTGTGGGAGATATTGATGATCCTAACAAAAATCTTGGAGGATATCTCAATCTTGATTATCAATTGAATGACAATAGCAATCTTGCACTTTCATGGAACACCTGGGCAAACAGAAGCTACAATTCTAGTGTAAATCTTATCAATACACTTACCATGTTCGACGAAAACGGTGTTTTGAATAGTCGGGAACTCACCAATTCAAGAAATATTGAAAATGCAAGATCTTATAATAATTCTGTGAATCTGAATTACGAACTCAAAACAGATTCGTTGGGAAGTAAATTAAATTTAAACGCAGCTTATCTTAATTATAAAAGATTTCAGAATGCAGACAACAGAACATTGGGACTGGATGAGAACAATAATTTTACTGTTTTTCGCCAACAGGTATTGCAGGAAATTCCGCAGATCATTAATAATTTTTCGGGAATGGCTGATTACATCAAAAAGTTTAAAAATGATTTTACTGTTTCCGTAGGGGGTAATTTCAACATGACAAAAACAGATAATGATACTAAAAACTTTTTTAATTATTATAAAGACGGAAGCTTAATCAATGAAAGACCAGATTTCAACCATTTCATTTATGACGAAAAGATTTACGGAGCTTATCTTACCTTTGAAAAGAAATTTTCTGATAAACTATCAGGTAAAGTTGGGTCAAGATATGAAATTACGAGAAGTATGGGAACTTCTGAAGTCCCGAATGTGCCGATGCAGGAATTTGAACGGAATTATAATAATCTTTTACCATATCTAAGCTTTAATTATGCGATCAACGATAAAAATAATATTTCTTATGCATTTTCCAGCAGAATGAGAAGACCGAGTTTTTGGGAACTGAATCCGGTAAAAAATATTCTGACGCAGGATAATTACACCCAGAATAATCCTTTTGTAAAAGCTTCTTCTACATATAACCAGGAACTCACTTATATGTTTAAAAACTCTTACTTCCTGATTTTGAATCATTCTTACCTGAAAGATGTAATCACACAGGTTCCGCTTCAGAGAGATATTGTAAGAGACGGTGTTACTTACAGACAGCTTGCTTATATCAGAACCAATTTCGGAGACAGACAAGAGATGTCTGCCATGCTGGGAATGCAGAAAACTTTTTTCAAGCAATATCTTACGATGAACTTTAATATCGGGATGCAGCATAACATCAACAACGGAACACTCAATACAGATCCTACGACGGGTGGGGTTTTCGATACGTATGTCAATAACAGAAGCTCTTCAAGTCTTGTGATTCAGTCGAACAATACACTTCGTCTGGATAAAAAGAAAACCTGGTTTTTGGGAGTTAATTATTTCTTTGTAGATCAGCAGCAAATTGAGCTGGGTTTGCTTAAAAACTTAATGAGTCTGGATGTGAGCATCAAGAAAAACTGGAATGACTGGACTTTTGCGCTGAATCTGACGGATATTCTCAATACCAATATTGTAGAAATAGAAGATATTCAGGCTAACGGAAATTACAATTACATTCACCAGAACAGATACAACAGAGGCGGAACATTCAGCATTACTTACAACTTTGGAAATCAGAAAGTGAAAAAAGTGAGAGACATTGAAGGTGCTTCAGATGCAATCAAAAGCAGAACAAGATAAAAACAATCATTTTTCATATATATTTATTTTGTATCGTAACCTGTCGGGAAACCGGCAGGTTTTTTTATCTTTATTATAATGAATAACTTGTTGAAGCTTGCATTTATAATCCTTATATCTTTTTCATGCAAAAAGAAAGATTTTGATCTCGGAAATAATATTATTTTCAACAAAGAGACAAATATTTCCTACGGAGATAATTCTTTGCAAAAATTAGACTGGTATTTTCCTTTGACTAAAGACTCTGTAAAAGGTATTTTCGTCATCGTTCACGGTGGAGGCTGGAAAGCAGGAAATAAATCTCAACTTAATTTTTTCATGTATTCACTGATGCGAAAATTTCCCGATTATGCTTTTGCGAATATCAATTACAGATTGGCAAACAATAATACCTTTATTTTGCCCAATCAAACTGATGATATTCAACATTCAATCAGTCTTTTAACTGAAAAATGCAGAATATTAAAGATAAATCCTGACTTTATTTTACTTGGCAATAGCGCAGGAGCACATCTTTCAATGCTGTACGGTTATAACGATTTTATGTATCCTAAAAAATACTATTCAATAAAAGCAATCGTTAATATTGTTGGGCCTTCTGATTTGTATGATAAAAATTTTGAAGCTTATCCCGATTATTATTTTGTTAAAAACAGGATGATTGATTTATCTGCGTCTGTTCCAAAAGATTTAACGAACAAAGATATTCCCAACCCGATCTTTTGGATTAGTGAAAAGTCGCCGCCAACAATTTCATTTTATGGAAACCGTGATCAAATAATTCCATTATCACAAAAAACTGTTTTGGATTCGGTTTTAAACAAAAATAAAGTTTACAATCAGTCTTTCGAATTTTCCGGTGGTCATCTCGATTGGGAAAATGAAAAAAATACTTCATTCTTAATTGATAGAATTGATATTTTTCTTGCAAACATCAAATAAGAACGCCTTGAAAACTTTTCAAGGCGTAATAACACTATTCTTAATTTAAATTATTAATGTGAGTTCGAAAATTTATAAGATTAAAAATTGACTAGCAACTATAACTTGTCTTTAATCTCATCTTAAATAGCATTAAATATTAATTTTTCAAAAAACTATTCAGATTTCATCACTTCCGATCTCTCAGAAATTCCGTTGGCATTGAAAGCTTCGATCTGGAAATAGTATGAATCTACCCTATCGGCTCCGGTGAAAAAATATTCATTTTTACCGTAAACCATAATGCTTCCGTATAATTTATCAGGAGATTTCCCCCAATAAATTACATATCCGTCTGCATCGGAACTCTGTTGCCATTTCATCCAGATGCTTCTTCGTTCGCCATATTTTTTAGGATCAGCTCTTAGCGGAACAAAATTCTGAACTTTGGAAGGTTTTGTACCTTTTCCTTTTCCAAAAACTCTGAAACCGCTTAATGCAAATTTTCCGGTAGGCATTTTCAGGTTTTCCATTTTTAAGTATCTTGCTTCGGCAGGTTTTTCCAGTTCTACATAATCATGCGGAACATCTTTGGTATTTTTGCTTTTATCAACAATAATTTTCCATTTTTTGCCGTCATTGGAACCCCAGATTTTGTACTGGTGCATTTTTCCTTCCGTTTTTCCCATAAATTCTGCGTCCTGATCGGCATAATTGATCTGAATGGCATTGATGGTAGAAACTTCACCTAAATCTGTCTGAAACCACTCTCCGGAATTTCCTGTTTTTGCGCTCCAATAGGTTTTAATATCTTCATCCACCGCAAAATTGGAGTGGTAACCGCCTAAAGTTGATGAAACCTGAACCGGCTTATTGTAATTGAGCAGCATCCACCCTGTAAAAAGCCCTTTCGAGAAATCTTTTCCCTGAGCAAATTCCGGAAGAAGAGTAGGATAATCGCCATAAGCAGTGTTGGTGTACATTACATCATCTTTGTCAAAACCTGCAGGCCATATTCCCAAACGTCTTTCAAAATTATTTTTAGTGGAAATAAAAATAGTTGAAACGTGCCACCAGTTTTTAAAATTATCCTCAAATGTCGCTCCGTGTCCTGCTCCTCTTGCGAAACCTCCCGGCTTATAAGAAAAAGGATTGTGCTGTTGATATTCATAGCCTTCCAAAGGATTTTTGGAAACATAAACTCCGTCCGAATAACCGCTGAATTCCGTTGCAGGAGCACCATACTGCATATAATATTTGTCTTTGTACTTGGTTACCCATGCTCCTTCCACAAAAGGCTGCAGGAAAACATTGTCGTTGTATTCGCCAAATCTTTCCCATCCGTGATCTTCCGGTTTCAATCTTAAAATTGGCTTTACATAACCTTCAGACTGCAAAGTTTTTACTTTAACCTCTGTTCCCAAAAGCGGCCATTCATTGCTGGATCCCCAATAAAGATAGAGTTTATTTTTGTCTTCATCATAATGGAAAGCGGGATCCCAGGCTCCGACTTTCAAAGTATCTACTGCAATTTTCCAGTCGTCCACAGTAGGATTGGTAGATTTCCAGATCGGAAAATCTGATTCCCACGTTGAACCATAAACGTATAAAGTATCTTTCATTGCCCAGACTGCGGGAGCGTTGAGGTCGTGTGTATATTTGTTGTCTCTCAGAAATTTTCTTTTCACAAACTTCCAGTCGAGCATATTGTCGCTATGCCAGTATCCTTCCTGATTGGTTGAAAAAAGAAAAAGCTTTTTTTTGAAATTTACAATTACCGGATCTGCTGTTGCGCGGTGTTTTCCCTGTTTTGAAAAAACCTCAAAAGGCGTATAGCCATAATCAATATTGATAGGATTACAATAGGTTTTTTGCTGTGCATTGACCATTAATCCTAAAAAAACGGCAACTAAAAAAGTATATTTCTGCATCTGTCTGTTTTACATGAATCACAAAAGTACTTAACTTTTTTGATGAATGTTGTTTTTATGAATGTGAAATTTTGTATAATTAGACCTACTGTATCTACGATGAGTTCTTTATTATCCGCCATACGAAAGGATTTGCGGTTCGAGGATGAGACACTGCAGTAGTGGAAACAAATTAAGCTTACCAACGAACTTGACACCGAAGAAAAAAAACATTCTCCTAAAGTTCATTGAAACCTTCTTTTTCAAAAAACATTTTAAGGATATCTGCGGAAAAATTGTTGCATTATAAACGCAAAGAGGCTGTCTCACTTTTGAGACAGCCTCTTTTTATTATCTGCTGCGAAGTTACAAACTTCGCAGAGCGGAGAGCTATTTTATTTTTTTATTTAAGTATTTCCCTAACAAGTCTGCAATATCTTCATCTTCGATATTATAGTAGATATCATCTAATTCTTCCAAAGGATCAAACAGATCATCGTCAATAAATAATTGTTTTAGAGTTTTATTCATCAACCCTTTTCTAAATTCAACATCAGGCATATTCTTGTCTTGTACAATCTTTAATGCTTTATCTAAGAGATTTGATTTTTTAAAAGCTCCTATTTCAATTAGTGCATCTATCGTTTCTTTAGAAAATTGTCCATAAGAGTTTGTAAAATACTGATGAAAGCCACCATTTAATACTTGATTTTCCAATATAGACGTTAAATATGTTATTTGTTGATCATTAGATAAATTTATTACGTAACTGTACCAATATGGAATATCGCTGAAAAACCAATCTTCTTTAATTCCTTTAGTTGCTGCTAAATATGTTTTTTCTATTAGCTTTTGATTACTCACTTAATATTTTTAAAAAAATTATTCATCTTCAATTAATTCCAAGAATAAACTTTGTAAATCTTCGTTAATTTTTATATTCTCATTTTCCGCGGTTAAAATTAGTTCACATTCTATTCCATCTGCATGAGTTGTACCGTCTAATATTCCTAATATATGTGATAGTGTATTAATTTGTACTATTTTCAAAAAACTTATAAAATTATCTTTTTCTTCTTTTGAAAAATCTATATACAATGGTAGAATTCCTTTCCAAACAGGGTCTGTAGCCTCATTTGTAGTTTCTAATAAATTTTTGTATAATTCTAAATTACCTTTAATTACATCTCTGTTGAGAATTTTTACTAAAACTTCTGACTTCATTTATATTATCTTTTTAAAAATGCACCTGGATACATTGTTTTGTTTGCTTGAATTAATTCTTGGAGTGCGCTGTTTGGTATACCTTGCGATCCATACACACGTCTTAATTCAAAAATATCTCGTGCTAAAACTTGACGTGCGGACGTAAGTCCTTTAGTACTTCTTGATACAATCCCATTAGGACCTAAAAACCTATGACCAACTTCTGGAATTAATATTGTTGGTAACTTTGTATTCTATGATGTGCAATAAAGATTTTCTGACAGAATTAGTAGATGCTTGCCAGATTGGGTTAAGCATCATTTATACCATACTCATAAAGTCTTTTAGCAATTTCGTCCTTAGAAGGAGTATAATTCAAACTATTAATCCAATCTTCTATAAATTCTTTTGCTAAAAAAATTTCAATAAGATAATTAAATTTTTTTCCTCTTTCTATTTTGATTCCATTATCTCCATCTTCTGGATATGATAATATAATTTCTGATTTGTAATCATTTATGTTTTCCATAAAGATAATAGAATCTTCATCTACATCGTTTATACCATTAATTAAATCAATCAAATTCATAATTATTATTTTTATTTTCCCCAAAAGTAGAACCCTCCTTTATTTCCGGGATGCATAGTTTTCCAAAATGAACTACCAACTGTGTGTTGTGATTTAGGAACTAATTGCATTATTCCTTCATCAATATGATGATGCCAAACCCAATTAGCTGGCGATTTTCCTAATATTGATCCAGTTGGTGATTTAGGAATAAATATACCTAAATTTTCCATAGACGAAGCAAATCTGGCATCTGACTTTATAGCAGCTTCAAGAGCTTTGTTAGCTTCTCTAAAATGCCCACCTCTATATACTCCTGGATATGAACTTTTTGCTAATTTCATTTCATAAGCAACAGAGTAATATTCACTTTTTACAGCTAGTCCCGGTTTCTTTAAAGCGACAGCTCCTATTACTCCTGCTGCCATTGCAAGACCTTGGTTTTCAGGTTCCCAGTTACTGATTACTTGCCCGGCAATATCAAGAAGTCCACTTAGGTCTCCAGCTCCGCCAATCATTTTAATTGGACCATCGCTTTTTACCCCTGCTAAAGGATCATAGACGAAAGTACCTTCTTGATAAAGCCAACCACTAAGAGCTTTTTTAAATGCCATACTCATTGAAATGACATTATTCAAGTAATTGGTTCCGATATTCCAGTTATGAATGTTGCCTTGTGCATTAATAACTGCTTCTGGAAGTAAAATTTCTCCTGCAACATCACCACCACCGCCACCAGTCATATAATTATCTTGTGCGGCTAAACTGTAGGATCTATAATTTTGTGCATTGCCTTCATTATCCATCATTCCGCCCCAGTTATTGTAGAAATAACCGTTTCCGCTATTTGTCCATGTTGTTCCGGAAGGCGAGTTCCATAACTCATCAATAAACGATTGAGACAACATTCCCGTAGGATCGTTATACATGATCGGATTGTTGTTGGCGTAATGATAAGGAGATAAATGCGGGGTTACTTCCGACATTGGATCAATTGCTCCCCATCTTCCAATATCCGGCATATAGAATCTTGCGCCGTAGTCATACATCCCAAGTTCCTCCTGCAGTTCCTTACCGTTATATTGGTATTTGTAGTCTCCAATGGCACTAATTCCGTAACTGTGTCTTAATCCAAATGCATAATAATCGTTTTGCTGTACAATGACCGCCGTATTTCCTTCTCTTGCAAAACTGACTCTTACGTTACCCAAATGGTCATTGTAGTGGTAAATATAACGATTATTTACAAAATCAAAATATCCTTCTGAAGTGGCAAAAAACTTTAAATTAGATACTAGAAGATCTAAGTTTGCAGTATCTATACTGTACTGAAACCCATCAACATACTCAGTTGTTATAAATGCATCCTGACTTTTCTTTCCTGAGAAATAATGATGTACTTTCTTTACCTTTACTCCGTCTGCACGATAAGTGTAATTCATGTTTCTGTAAACATTTTGACCTAACCTCTCAACGTAATTATTAAACTTCACATACGAAGGAAGATCTAAAATATTATATTTAATCTCCAGAATGCCTTTGTCAATATGGCTGGTCATGCTTCCGTTGTCGTCATACGAAATGATATTGCCGGAAGTCTCGGGATAACCTGCATAGTTGTTTTTCAGATCTACCACAGATTCCAGCCTGTTGCCGGTGGGATAGCTGTATACCAGCTCATCTATTTCTTCTACCGTTCCGGTGTAGCCTTTCTGGTTTCTTTTAAGCCCGGTAATATTTCCGTTGGCATCATAGCTCATAAATTCGTTATAGAATCCATTTTGCGGGACAAAAGATTCCGGTTCCTGATAGATTGCTGCTTTTAATCGGTTATAAGCATCGTACTGATAACTGTATCTTTTCAGCACACCGTCACCGCTGTTTTTCCAGGTCATCTCCGTAATGTTGCCGTTGTAGCGGTATCTTCAGAAAAATATTGCTGCTCTATAGTTCTGTTTCCTATTTGAAAACAGAACATTTTATAACACACACAAAACCCTCGCAATTTTGCGAGGGTTCTTTAATTATCTGCTGCGAAGTTACAAACTTCGCAGAGCGGGGGTACACATTGACAAAAAATTATTCTTTGTGAACTATTTTAATATTTATTGATTCTCCTTTAGCATGTGAATTGTCAAGCATTTGTAATATCCGATAAATAAGATATGCAAGTTTGCCTATCTCGGACATTCTATAATTTATTTTATATGTTTTTTTATTTAATACAATTTTTTCATATCTAGTTGAATGTTTTTGAAATTCTTTCTCACTAGGTTCTTGATACCATTCAACTAATATTTTCTTTAAATATTTTTCTAAAACATCATATAAATTTTTAATTTTATCTTTATTATCTAAAAACAAATCTTCTTTCACTTTATCTTCATTTTCTAAAAATAAAATGAAATAAAATGAAAACATATAATATGACATGTTAGAATCTATTAATATTTCTGAAATGCTATTTTTTATGATTATTTCTTTCATTTTGGGACTATATGATTAATTACCTGACCTTGAGAATTATAAACTTTTAAATGTGCTTTTGAAACATTTATGTTAAAAGATTTAAAAATGTCTAGGTAAGTATTAGCTACATTAGAACTAGGAACATAATGTCCTGACAAATTATTTATATTTACAATGTTTCCACTTCTTATTTTTAATTCACCTGCTGCAAAGACGTCGTCACCTTTTGATAAAAAAGTGTGTTTTCTTCCTAATAAGGTCTCACCTGACTTAGTAATAACAAAGTCAAACGTTCCTGATGCCTTTGTTGTTCCATTCATAACTATTTTGCCATCAATAATTGACCCTAATAATTTACCTTCTGTACTTATAGGTAGAGTATTTCTTAGTAATGTTCTCTGTAATGCTTTTTCGGCTCCTACCTCAGGATTAATAAAAAGCATAGCAACAGCACCTATATTTTCCCTTTCTGCTGCATAAGGACCAATTCCTGAATTTCCAATATTCATAAACGGATCAGAGTTCCCGAATATGAGATTGATAACAAGAGACATGGTCATATCATTGTTATCTGGCTCAACAGAACCTTTTTTCTTACCACCAAAAAGGTTGCGGAAAAAACTTTTGACATCCTGCCAAAATGTAGGGTTCGGATCACCGCCACCACCACCACTTGAACCTCCCACAGCACTTAAAGATTTGGTAATATAAACGGGACTTCCATTTACGCTATGCTGAGACATTGCAGCCTCAAATGTAGAACCCATACCTGTACTCATGTCCATGTATCTTTCTTCATCCCAATCATAATAAATCCCGGATTGTCCGGCTTGAGGTTTTCTTCCATCCGGGTCAATGAACATTACCGGGTTATTGTACGCATAATTATACGGACTATGACGGGTCATCATCTCCGCCAGCGGATCAACCACTCCCCATCTTCCTAGATCGGGCATATAGAACCTTGCACCGTAGTCATACATGCCGGTCTCCTGAAGCTCCTTACCGTTATATTGGTATTTGTAGTCTCCAATGGCACTAATTCCGTAACTGTGTCTTAATCCAAATGCGTAATAATCGTTTTGCTGTACAATGACCGCCGTGTTTCCTTCTCTTGCAAAACTGACTCTTACGTTACCCAAATGATCATTGTAGTGGTAAATATAACGATTATTTACAAAATCATAATAGCCTTATGTGCTTAAATAGCAATTGGATCTTACTTGACAATTATAAACCCTCGCAATATTGCGAGGGCTCATTTTTTATATACCAGCATTAGCGAGGTTCTGGCACTACTAGGATCTTAATTATTTTTTTTGTTTCTAATTTGCATTACATAAAAATAAATACTAAAAATTATACTTTTTATAGCAATCAAAACCACTAATGGAATATAAAATAAATCTCGGAATATATTAATCTTAAAAAAATAGAAGATGAGGATAATAAAATTAGCCATTATATAAGCTAATTTTACATTTCTTTCAAATATATTGATCCTTTTTAGGATGAAATAAATGTATATAAAGCTTAACGTTATCGTTGTTATAATTGATACGATCTGAAAAAACTGTTCATAAGTATTTAATAAATTACCTCCTTTTCTCAAATTGTTTGAGTTTGTCGTAAAAACTATAAATATTAGTTCAATAAAAGCTATTAATTTCTGTTTATTTAACATATATTGGCTTGTTTATTTGGGTTTTAGATTCTAATAAATATATTATAGCATCTTTCATTGTATATGATAAATCATAATCTTTTGAAAAAGATTTTCTTCCCAGATATTCATTATTCGCATTATATTGGAAAATGTAATTTGTTATATTTAATTTCACATCACCATTAACGGAGAAAAATAATTTATATGAAGTATTTTGAACTAGTTGATCACCTAATCTTGGTTCTACAGCCCAAGGATCAGAAACATAAGTAGTTCCTAACATTCCTAAAGTTAATGATGCAGCGATAGGCAATACTTTACCAGGAAGTGAAACGAATCCTAGAGCTGTATTTAGCCCATTGTTTATATAATTGTTCGCATTCTGCATTTCTTCAATGTATTTTGATAAACCGTTAGCATCATTAAATATTAAAGTATTTTTTACATAAAATTATAAAATAATACCCACTATGCAGACAAACCCCGACAAAAAGAGGAAAGTGTCAACATATTGAGGATTTTACAAGGTACAAATTTAGACATAAAAAGCCATAAAACAGCCATTGAGCGCCAAAGATGACGCTCCAAATCGTACCCCCTTCTTATGCAGACAAAAGGAGGACACAAAAAGAGCTGAAATGGCAGTATTTGACTTATAACCGACTGATATTGTCCGCCCTGCAAACCGCTCATTTTTAGAGGTTGAATTTAATTTTACAATTATAAAAATGAAGCGTATGAGAAGTACATTCAAAGTCCTTTTCTTTTTGAAAAGAGACAAACAAAAAAAAGACGGTAGTGTACCTGTATATTGCAGGATTACGATTGATGGAAAAGAAGCCCGTTTCGGAATGAAGAAAAATATTGACCCGAAACTCTGGAATGTGAAAGAAGGAAAAGCAAAGGGAAAAAGTACAGAATCTTCAGAAATCAATGCACTGCTTGAAAAAACAAAAGCCGGAATCCATAAAATTTACAGGGATATTCAAGAGCGTGAAAATGCAGTTTCTGCCGAAAAAGTAAAAAATATTTTTCTTGGAATTGACAGTAAACAATATATGCTGCTAAAAGCATTTGATGAACACGTTGAAGAAAAATTTAATCTGATAGGTAAAAGGATTGTAAAATCTACCTATAATAGATATTACTATCTGCGAGTTAGGTTATCGGAATTTCTTACAGAGAAATATCATCTTTCTGACATTCCGCTTCGGGAAATTAATTACCAATTTATCAGAGATTTTGAGATGTATCTGTTGACGGTTCGTGGAAACAAGCAAAGTACCATTGCTCAGTATTTAATCAATCTGAAGAAAATAGTCGAGCTGGCTTATAAAAATGAATGGATTTTCCGGAATCCGTTTATCAATTATAAAATAGAAGATGAAAAATCTGAACGAGGTTATCTGACACAAAGAGAAGTTGAAATCTTAATGAATTGGAGACTGGATAAAAAGTTGGAACAGACAAGAGATGTTTTCATTTTCTGCTGCTTTACTGGTTTATCCTATATTGACGTCTTTAAATTAACCAAAGAGCGAATCAATTTATCTATTGACGGACAGCAGTGGATTATGGGAAAACGTGAGAAAACTGATGTGGATTATTTTATTCCGATGATGGAAATTCCTAAAAAAATTCTAGAAAAATATAAAAACGAAATATTCAAAGATGGGAAACTCCTCCCTGTAAAAGTAAGTTTAACTGTGAATCGTCATTTAAAAGAAATTTCAGAAATCTGCGGAATTAATAAGCATCTTACATTCCATTTATCACGCCATACCTTTGCTACTTTAACGATGTCAAAAGGTGTTTCTTTGGAAAGTGTGAGCAAGATGCTGGGACATAAAAACATCCAAACCACCCAAATTTATGCTAAAATGACTACCGAAAAGGTTGGCAGAGATATGGCAATCTTTGCAGAAAGCATCAAGGAAACTGAAAGAAAATTTGTGGTGAATTTTTAAATAGATTTTGTTTTAAATATGAAAAACGGAAATGGTTTTTTTTTAAGCTGTTTCTGTTCTTTTGAATTATCACAAAGAAGGATGTGTTGGGAATGTTTTGCTGAGCAATTACTTAGTAATTGCTTGTCAATTGTGTCATTCGTTTTACAAATTTATTTTCGCTTTCAATTAAATTGTCCATTGTCTGATTTTCGTCAACATAAATTCCATCCACAATAAAACGTACATTGTTGTTGTCGTTTCCGTATAGTGAGTTTGAATGAGATTTGTCTAAGTTTAATTTTTTTGATAATGGATAAATAAGACCGCTTGCAATTAATTCATTTTTGTAATAACCCGAATACGAATGTATTTGATGCAAATCTGCTCGATCAACATCTCTATTCTGCATTTCTATTCTCTTAAATTTTGCATCAAGAGCAATAATTTTTCCACTCATCTTATGTTTCATTATTAAGTCGGGAAAAATAGACCTGTGATAAAACTGTTTTTGGTAAATAGGAAGTTCAACCTGTCCACTCACAAACCATTCGGGGAAATTTCTACTCAAAAGTTTTTCAAGATAGATTTCATATAATTCAGCAATGTCAAAAAGATAGCCACTTGTCGTTAAGCTTTGTTTTTCATAGTCCGGCGTTAAATCTTTATTCAACAAAATAATTTCTGCATACTCCAAAACCTTTTTGAAACTACGATACATTGGATTGTTTATAGTTTGGTGTCTTTTGACCTTTTGTATGGTTTCGTAGTTCACAAAACTCCCTGAATATTGTTGTTTTAATAATTGGCTTAGTCCAAGCAAACGACTGTGAATTTCTTTTCCAAAAACACTTTCTAATTTTTTCAATGCTAAGTATAGGACATCTACAATTTCTTGAACATATATTCGTTCTCTAAAAGTTGTTGTCAATTTCCCTTGAAACGGAATATCTCTTTTTAGGTAGTCATTGAAATTTATACTACCTCTCACTTTTTGGCTTCGCTCCTGCTGTTTTTGGTATTGCTGTGGCAAACCCAAAACAACAGCTTTTTCTAATGACTGAATAAATAAGTGAGCAATTATAAATAAGAACTGATTTTCAGTTTCATCTTTTTTAGCTTGTGTTTCTTCATTATCTACATAAATGTCATTTACGAAGTTGAGCATACGCTTTAGAAAAGTGTCACCATACCTTGTTGTAATATTTATTTTACAACCTTTATGAAATAAAACTCCAGCATACAAACCTGTTTGAATATAGTATTCTTTTTCTGTTTTTTCCTTGGAATATAATTTTAAAATTAGTCGTTCTTCGTCTTGATCAAAGTGAAAAGGTTTGCTTTTGAAGTTAAATACTTTGACTTGTTTTAATTGCTCTGCACCAAGCTTTAGCTCATAGACTGAAGAAAACAGCTTTTGTAAATGTTTAACTCCCGATTTGTTTACCTTAAAAGACTGACTCAAAGTAGATTCCAAAATTGGTGCTTCTTCGTAAAAATTATGATTGACAGGAACGCTAATTCTCATTTTACTTTATTGTTTCTTTGAACTTATTCAAGGCTTCATCTAATTTGCTATCTAATTCACTTTCAGCAAATACAGCTCTTAGGTATTCTTTCAATGTTGGTCTCAAGTACAAGTTGAATAGAATTTCAATATTATTTGCCGTAATTTCTTTACGTTTAGCAATGTCTCCAATCTTCATAAAAAAAGAATGACCAAATTCATACGATTTTCCCAAACCTAAATCGTTAGAAATAAAGTTGTTCAATTTTTCACAGGCTTTTACGTACTGACCGATATTCTGAAACTCTTCTTTTCCTTTGAAACGTGTTTCTTCTTCAATTACTTCATAATCACAATCTTTTCTAATCCATTTAAACCTTCTACGAAGAGCTAAATCAAAAGCATCGATACTTTTGTCTACATCGTTCATCATTCCGATAAAAAACACATTTTTAGGAACTCCAAATTTTACTTCATTATTATCAATTTCGTAAGCCAAATCTTTAAATTTATCATCCTCTTTGATTAAATCCTCAATAAGTGTGGAGTATTGCGTTCTAATTAGGTTTTTGTTGTTGTTATTTTCGGCATCGTGTCGGTAATCTTTTTCTAATAACGACAATGTTTCACCAAATACAGTCGAAAGATTAGCTCGGTTTATTTCATCTACCACGAAGTAAAAATCTTTCTTAGGATGTTTTTTCGCTTTGATACAAAAGTTCTTAAAGACTCCATTTACCAATTCAAAACGAATGTTCCCGTCTTTTGAAACTCCTTTTGGTTTGATACCTTCAATAAAATCTTCGTATGTAAATGATGGATGAAATTGTAAAACTTCGTATCGGGATGTATCACCTTGACATACAAAATCCAAACTACTTTTTGCAGAAAATGTTTTGCCTGTTCCTGGAGGTCCATACATTATAACATTCGGATTATTGGTATCCGCAATGGCTTTAGAGTTTACAAATTTCCACAAGAAACGAGAAAGCAAAACAAGTTCATTTTTATCTTGTTCGTTTACTTCTAAAAGATTCTTTGCAATAATACAGACTTGATGATTTTTTGTAAAAATACCTTCGGCATCACCATCAATAAACTCATTATACAATTCTTCTAACCATTGTGTAGAATAGATGTAAAGAAAGTCTGATAAATTATCTAACACCGCCAATTTCATTAAAATTTGTTTGGCACTATAGCTTGTATTTTCAACCAATTGTATTTTTTCTAATGGATCGGTTTGTGAGACAATATTTTTTAACAAACCTTTTATGTTCTCGTTGAAATAGTTTTCTGCTTCTTGTCGACTTGCATTTGATTGATTGATACTTTTGATGTGATATGTTGTGTTGTCATCATTTAATTTCACTTCAAAATTAAAAGCAGTGCCAGGCTTTGAAGAACCCAAAACAATTCTTGTAGTTCGTTCTAAAAAATTACATAAGTAACCTCCCGGCATTGTTGCTGTGGAACTGCTCAAAGTATTTGTATAGTCATCCAAACTCAATGTATCGTTTAAGATTTTGTCCTTGTATAATTGCCATTCTGCAATCCTTTTTTCAACTTCGTCATTGTTGAATTTTCTATCTTCCTCTTTTGTTTCAGTTTTAAACTTATTCCAAAGTGCTTTGATTTGAATTTGTCGTTCGGCTGATAATTTTATGTTTTCCATCAATTGTTTGATAATTTGTTTTTCTAATTCCGCAGCTAACAAGTTTACAATTTTCTTGTCTGCTTGAACTTCATTAGGTTTTAAATGATATAGTGTTGCTGGTTGTTTTGATTCACCCCAAGTACTGTCATTAAAATCAAGCCCTAATTTTTCAAGTCGTTCTTTCGGAATTGTAAACTTTAATTTTCGGTTTTGTGCAGTTTCAGGTGTACCATCCAAATGTTCATATTTTGCCTCTGCATCTACAAAACCACACAAGAAAAATTTTTTATTTGAGTTTTGTCCTTGTGCAATTAATATGACATCACCAATTCGGATGTCATTTTTGAAGATTTGTCCAAAACGATGTCGATCATCATACCCAATAAACGCTCTCTTTAAATTATTAATGGCATTTTTCCACTCTGTTTCATCTGCACCATTCATTACGTTTGGTGATAGTACCCAATACTTTCTTTTCATTTAATTTGTCACTTTTCCTTTGTCGCTAGTATTCCTCAATCCAAAAATCGATTATATCTGTAGTTAAAACTTTACTTTAGGCTTTAAAGTTTCATCAATAAATTGGTTTGGTTTCCATTTTCTATCAATAAGTTTGTCCAAGACAAAATTATCAAATGCTGATAGACCTGTTGCAATTGTTGTCCCTATTCCACCAGCTCCTAAAACATCTAAAGTGATTCCAATGCCTTCAAAAATAACAAATCTTGCAGTTTTTGTTGGTAGTTTATCACTTAAATCTTTCTCTAAAATTGCTTTGTTATATTCACCTAGTAGATTCTTTTCTTCTGGAATTTTTTCTAGCCATTCTCTAAATTTATCTGACTTTTCTAGGATTTTTATTAAATCTGTCCGAGAAATAACCCCATCATTAAATGCATTACCTAATGAGTAGCAGTTTTCCAAGATGTAATCTTCAAATAAATTAATTTCATTCTCAGATTTAACTCTCTTTTTTATTATTTCAGAAATTTCTATTTCTATAAATTTTGAATACAAATCAGAAGTTACAATTTCGCTCTCTAAATCCGAAGAAATATAAATATCTCCTTTAGATTCCGCAATTGCTAACAAAAAACCACTAAAATCTACTGGAGAAGTATTTTCTGGGTTTTGTTTTCTAAATTCCTTTGTTAGATATTCTAAATCAATGTTAGAATTAACCTTATATGTATCAAAACCTACGAAATTCTCATCTTGGATTATCTCAATTTCAATTGATTCAGGTAATTTGTAAAAAGGTGCAACCGCATTAAAATAAGTAGGAATTTGCTTTCTTAACAATTCTATATTCTGAAAATCTTTGACTATAGTTTTATCAAAGTCTTTAGGATATTCATAAAGCGGAATTAAAGAAGAGAATTCATCAGCAAATGCTAAATTCTTTATACTGTTTTTTCTTTCCTTTCTATCAATTTCATATAAAGAAGAATGTGCATTTATATTCTGTCCCTTAAAAGTGCTAATTCCGTATTTTCCATCAGGAGCAATTACAGAACCTAGCATATTATTCCTGAATTTAACTTCAAGCCTACCACTTAAAATTAATTCTTTTAATGTGTCAGGTCCAAATTCTCTAAATAAAATTTCTAATTCATTTCTATGCACCAGCAAAACAACTTTGCCATAATATAACATTGAATCAATTAGAAAAGGAATGTCGAGATTTGAAGAATAAGATTCCTTACTTTTTATACAAATTTTTTTAAACATAAGTTGGATATAGTTTTACCCAAATATACTAATGTTTTCAATTTGTAAAAATTTTAGGAATTGACTGTAAAAAGAGCTTTTTAGCACATAGCTAACCTATTAAAAATAATGTAAGGTGAATGAGAATAAACATCTTTTAAAAATTATTTTTCGCTCTAAAAAGTTAAATGTTTTATACCTTCACAAATATTTTCCTTCTCATTAACTATAGCTACACTATGCCTTGCTCTTGTTAATGCAACATACAATTTTGAACGACTTGTTTCAGCTAATTCTACACTATTGTCTTTCAGCCAATCAAGAAAAGGTTTTGTTGGATAAATAAGAATTCTGTCAAATGATATTCCTTTTGATTCTCCAAAATTCATAACTCGATAATTATCATTTACAATAGTTCTTCTCGTATCTCTAAGCTGAACAGGCTTGAATTTTTGCAAATAATTCTCAACATCTTGTTTTTTGATAAAAAAGACTCCACTATGTTCAGTTTTGATATTATTACCAGATGTCGTGGCTTTAAAATTTGGAAATAATTTGTTGGATAAGTCGCAAATAGATTTGTTGCATCTATAATTCGTCATCAACGAAGTATCATCTTTTATCAGGTTATCAATTTTGTCTGTGAAAAAATTGATAATATTTGCCTTTTTAAACTTTTTGTTTTTAGGGGCACTATTGGTTGAGTATGTTCCTTGCCTTGGATCACCAACCAATTGAATTGTAGAACTACAATTAAAGAATAATTTCAGCAATTCTAAATCGTAACCTGCCAAGTCTTGAACTTCATCAATAAAAATATAAGAATAAATTCTTGAAAGACGGTCAATTACATTTCCGTTTGATTTCTCATTGCAACGAAACACAAATTTTGAAAGTTTATCAGAATAAATTTTTAATCCATTGGTAAAATAATGTTGCTCAAATTCCTTTTCTTCTCCGAAGTAGATTGGATTTTTACATTTATTACAATTAGAAATAACCAGCTTTATCTGTTTGCATTCTTGACAAGGATTTCTATACGCCTTCAATCCTGATTGACTATTCACCAAAATCAATCCTTTGATTTTTTTTTCAAACAATACACCTTGAAACGGTCTAACACCGTGCTTTAACAAAAATGAAAACCAAGTTTGAACAGTAATATTTTCGGGAATTACCTTATTTTTTTCAATGATTTTTTTTCTTATCTCTTCTTCGTTTGCCTGCGTATATGTAGTAATAAGAATTTTGCCTTCTTTCTGTTTTAGAGCTTCATCTACCAAAAAAGTTGTTTTACCCGAACCTGCCGCAGCGATTAATAGTCTATTATTGGTCTGTTTTGATTGCATCTAAAATATATTGAGGAAAGTTCAACGTTTCTTGAGTTTCAAAAATTTTTAAAGCACATTCAGTTTTATTAGCTTTCATATGCTTTTGTAAATCATCATCGCTTTGATAAGCAGTTTGAAATACTTTGTTCAATGCTTCGCGACTATTAGCTTTCAAAAATTTTGGTTCAAGCGTGTTGTAATTGAAATCTTGTATATTGCCTGTTTCAACATCTGAATCAAAACAAATTTTGATGTCTTGTTTGACGTTATCGTCTAAGTAGTTTTTATACTTGTTCTTAACGGCTTCAACATTTCCGTCATTGTCCGTAACGACAGCAACTTTTGTCCCGATTTTTTCTGCTATTTCTAAAAATCTCAAAAATGAGGTGCCAACGGAAATTACATCAACACCTTTTTCAATCGGAAGTTTGCCGTCATTGTTAAGCATAAATGCTTTTTGAACAACTAACTCGTCAGAATCTCCCTCAACTAAAATAGCTTTCTTGCATAAAATCAAACGCAAAGTATCGTAACCTGATAACTTTTCAAAAAACTTGTAAGTATCTGCTGAAAGTTCATTTAACTTAACCGTTTTCTTGTAGTTCAACAAAATCAAATGTTCAAGTCCTAATTTATTGGCTACAAAACTGCTGTGGGTAGAAATCAAAATCTGTTTCTCTCCACTATCATTTTTTATATCGCTGATTAGTTGATTGAGTTTTGAATAAGATAAATGATTTTCAGGTTCTTCTAATAAAATAATGTTAGCTTCTTTTGCTTTTTTGTGTCCCAAAGCCAATTTTGTTTTTACCAAACATTGTTCTCCTTTACCAATATAATGAAACGGAATATCTTCTAAGTATGTCATCAAACTACTTTCCCAAGCATTTTTTGATGATAGCTCAACTGAAAGTTCAACTTTTTTGTCTGAAATTTTTGAAGCGGTTTTTATCTTCTCATTTATCTTTTTGATTGCTTCTTCGCCCATAAAAGATTCTTTCATTCTTCTGTGAGCCTGTGATATTTCTACAATTTCGTTTGATTCCAAAAACTCTTTTACAATTCGGGAAATGTAAATATCAGAACCATTTTGCAGTTTATTACTTGACGAATCAATCAAAGCTGATTTTATTGGAATTGTTCTTGGTGTAATGCTTTCGTTACGTGCAAAACTTATCCACGAAACATTATAGTATTCAATTGGCAAAGTTTTTATTCCGCCAAGTTTTACTAAATCTTCATATTCTTTCTGATAGTTTTCGTCAAACGCGATCTTTAAAGCAAATCCATTAGCATTATTTGGTTTATCACTATGTAAATCACCCCAAAATTCTGCCAATTCTTTTCCTTCTACAAAAACTTCAATGGAAATATAAGGTAAAGGTTTTGCTATATTTTCAGGTTCTAAACTTTCAATGTATTCCGCAACAATTTCTTTGTTGAACACATATTGAGATAATTCGTTTCTTAAATATTTACCGTTATACAAACCTGTCAAAGCAAGATGTATAGCTTCAATAATTGTAGATTTTCCTGCTTCGTTATTACCCACAAGAATGTTTACTCCCTTGTTTAAATTAAGTTTAAACGAACCTTTGAAGGTTTTAAAATTTTCTATGTGGATTTTGGTGATATTCATATTTAATCAAAATGTTTCATTTTTGGCTTCTTCATTATTAAAAAGATTTCCAATTCTTTTAACCCACACTCCTCAAAACAAAAGTATTAAATAATAACCACCTATAAAAAATAATGCAAGGTTCAAATATATAACCTGTAAAAATAACACAAAGTTAAACCAATTACCTGTAAAAAATAAAACAAGGTTCAACCACTTACCTATAAAAAATACTGCAAGGTTTAAACATTCACCTGTAAAAAATAGTGTAAGGTTCAAACATTCAACCTGTAAAAAATAACACAAGGTTCAACCACCAACCTGTAAAGAATAATGTAGGGTTCAATCACTGACCTATAAAAAATAATACAGAGTACAAATCACCCACCTGTAAAAAATAACGCAAGGTTCAACATTCAACCTGTAAAAAATACTGTAAGGTTCCACCACTGACCTGTAAAAAATAATGCAAGGTTCAGCACCTAACCTGTAAAAAATAACGCAGGGTACTTATTTTATACTCTGAAAATCAGAGTTACAAAATTCAGTATTGATACTCAATAACTTATTAAAATCAGAATAACAGCATTATCCACTTTTCAGAACTCTCAAAAAATCAACTCTATTTATCAGCAAGATGTGTCTTTGTACCCACAAATTTTTTCAAAATTTTCGACTACAAAGACCCTCTTGCCTTTTTTGCAAAAAGGGGAAAAAACTGCGGAACTTGTTTTTTATTTTTAAATAAATCAGGTACAGGAATCCATATTAGTACAATTTATTCTTTTTTAATCCACGCCTATTCCAAACTAATCCAAAGTAGTCTTATTCAGTCCAGCGCCCTTGAATACTATTGTTTTCATGATTTTGATGTTTCACTTTTGCAGCAGAAATTATACTCATAAAAACAGAATGAAAACAATAATTTATTTATTTCTGCCACTTATCGGAATGTCAGTTCAGGGACAAGTCGGTATCAATACAGAAAACCCTCGCGCAACACTCGATGTCATGTCAAATGTTGTTGATGTAACAAAACCTGATGGAATTATTGCCCCTCGATTAAAAGGTTCCGAGTTAAAAAATAAAGATTCTATATATAAGAATGATCAGACGGGGACAATTGTTTATATAACAGAAGGGCTTGAACTCGGAAGTACCACAGAGAAAACTGCGAATGTAACTCGTGTGGGATATTACTATTTCGACGGAGAAGTATGGCAACCATTTGAGCGTGACACCTTGGAAACTGTCGTAAACAGAGGAAACTACTCACCTAAATACATCACTTTTTCAGGAGGCACAGCCTCTCCTACCAGAGACGGAGCATTAGGTATGAATCTACAGACCTATTCCATGTTTTTCGGGAATATGAATCCAATGCATACAGAAACCTATAATCTTTCTTATGGATACGGAGCTCTGCAAAATCTATCCACCGCTTCCGGAAATGTCGCCATTGGAAGCTACAGTTTGAACGGAGTAACAACAGGAGCCTATAATACGTTAATCGGTCATACTTCGGGATATGACTCTTCCAATACCGGAAAAATCATCACAGGAAATGTAAACGTGGGGCTTGGAAATTCGACCTTGACAAAGCTGACCTCCGGATATAAGAATATAGCGATTGGGCAGTCAGCTCTGCATCATTTAAATACCGGAAGTTATAATACCATTGTCGGTCAGTCTTCGGGGCAGTTTATTACGGCAGAAAATAAAAACGTCATGCTTGGTGCACAAACCGGAGCCTACGTGAAAGGTGAAAATAATGTTTTTATCGGTACAGGTGCCGGACACAGCAATACTGTTACCAGTGTTGAAACTGTTAATAACAGATTGGTTATTCACAGCAATGTAAACCTCGTACCATCAGCCAATATAGGAACTGAAAATATAGTCGACTATAGTGCCTCCTGGACTAACGGTTTAATTATCGGAGATTTTGCCCAAAGATGGTTAAAAATTAATGGCAGCTTTATCATTAACCCTGCATATACAATATCCGATACTACCTATACTAAAGATGTTGTAGCAAAACCGGATGGAACTTTAGGATTCACAGATAGAATTTTAGTTCCTACTCCGCCTGCTACCGGAACTTATTATTTACAAAGTGTTGACGGGAAATTACAATGGTCAGCTCCATAATTCTATGACCGGTAAAACAGATGTGATAAAATTTAGGATAGACAAGAACAGAAAAGAAGATTGGAAGACTATCTGTAAAGCAGAGAATATATCTCTGACAAGTTTAATCACCAATTCGGTGGAAAACAGACTCATGGATAATGAGAGGAAAAAAGTATTAGCGTTCATTGAAAAGCAAGACAACATCTTCGTAAAAATCGAAACCAATATCAATCAGGTTGCAAAAATTGTGAATGGTCAGAAGCTCATTTCAGAAAATGAATTACAGAAATTCATCGATCAGCTGACTGAAATTGCAAAGCTAAAAGCCCGGCAGAATGAGGTTTTTCTTAAAATCTATTCAATGCTTGGAAAATGATTGTAAAAATAATGAAACCCGCAGGTCCCACTTTTCCAGGTGTCAATTATAACGACAAAAAAATAGATAAAGGAAAAGGCGAACTGATGCTGATGAAAAACTTCCCGTCATTCATTAACGGATCGAGCAGCAAGGAAGAAGTAAAATCCTATCTGGCTTCCGTTTCCAAAAACGAAAAGGTCAAGAAACCGCAATTCCACGCCGCTTTATCCACAAAGTTCAGGGAACATTCCAAAGAAGAGCTGACAAAGGTTGCTGAAAGCTTTATGGACGAAATGGGTTACGGAGATCAGCCGTTTATCGTGGTTTTTCACAACGATACTGAAAACAACCATGTTCATTTTGTTTCAACAAGAGTGGATAAACAGACCGGAAAAAAGATCAACGACAGTTACGAAAAGCTGAAGTCACAAAAAGCTTTAGCTAAGGTAATGGAAAAGATGTACGGAATAAGCAATGTAGAAAATATTAATAAGCTTCTGAGTTACCGGATCAGCTCTTTAAAACAATTGGAACTTTTACTGGAAAGAAATGGATTCCGGTTAGCTCAGAACAAAGAAGACGAAACCAAAATGGATATTCTCAAAAACGGAGTCCGGGAAAAAACAATTAACGGAAATCAGATCGTTTTTGACAACAAAAAAAATGAAAACAGAACAAAACAGATCAAAGCCATTCTATCAAAATACAAGGAGCTTCATTCGGGCACTATTTTCAAAGTCGAAGACCGCCGAAAACAGGAAGCAATGCTTCCTGAAGAAAAACAGGATGAAGATCCGGAACCGAAAATCGAATTTGAAAGTGAGCTTCAAAAAAAACTGAAAGACATCTTTGGAATCGACATCATATTTCATCATAAAGACGGACAAAAGCCTTTCGGGTATTCTCTGATAGATAACAAGACAGGAACAGTGTACAAAGGAAGTGAGATTATGAAAATGAACGAATTGTTTGAGTTCACTTCCCTGGTGATAGACAAAAGACTTTTTGAGCGATTGAAAGATTTTAACATTCCGGATAAAGAAATAAAAGCAGTGCTTTTGAATTTTTTGAAAGCAAAATATCCGGAAAATGAGCTGCATGACTTTATGCTTTTTGAGAACAAAAAATTTAAAAACAAAGAAACATTTAGTGCTATCAGAAATGATGTGAAAGAATATCTCAAAACACAAAATAACAATGATGTCAGCATCATAAAATCAGAGGACGGAAAATATTACGCCATTCATTCCAAATTCCACTACATCGGGGAACTGGAAACACTGATTGGAGAAAAACAGTTTCAAACCTTTTTAAACCCGGTTGTAAAGACTGAAAATAAAAAAGAAGACAGTTTGGAAAAGGTCATTGATGATTTCCTGTTTGATATGATGAAATCTTCAGCAGCAGCGAAAGACCCGGCAGAAGAAGAGCTCAAAAAACGAAAAAAACAAAGAAAGAAATGATAATCACATTCGCCACACAAAAAGGAGGAGCCGGAAAAACCACGTTGGCTATTGCTTTTGCCAATTACATTTCGGGAATATCCGAGAGAAAGATCAATGTTTTTGACTTTGACTATCAGAAGTCCTTTTACAACAAATGGAAAGAAGATGAACTTTCAGAATTGCCGAAGCTGTATGAAGTGGAAATCGCAGGAGAAGAGCAGCGTCCTTTTTCAGACTTTGAACAGCTGATCGGTCTGAAGGAAAGCAAGGATGTGAATGTCTTCGACTTAGCCGGAACGCTCGATGAAAAATACAGTGACCTGCTGATTTACAGTGATGTGATCATTATTCCTTTTGAATATTCGGATGTATCGGTAAAATCCACATTGGTTTTCAAAAATGTTCTCGGAATGCTTGAAAGCGAAGCAGAACGGATCTTCATCCGCTCAAAATACGACAAAGGATACAAGTATCTCAATCAGAAGGAAATGGATGCCGAGATTTCAAAATACGGAATCCTGGTCGAAAGTCCGGTATTCAAAAGAAACTGCCTTCAAACCATTGATACCAGGAAACTGACGTATGAACAGAAATATGCAGTAAAGAATCCTTTCAATGAAATCATAGAACACATTAATGAAGCACTGCAAACCACCATTTGAACTATGAAATCAGAAGAAAGACTAAACAGTAAACATCAAACCCTAAAAAAATGATAAAATTTTCGTTCCTGCTTTTAACGGCTTATGTTCTCTATTATGCAGGAAATATCGTCTACGACCTTTTTCTCAAAAAAGCAACCACTACCAATCAGGAAGAATCAGAGATCTTTTCCCTTTCGGATTTTACCGATGAAAAAGAAGATGCGACAGTTGTAGGCATCGAAGATGTGGAAAACCTCAATATGCCGAAATCGTTCATCAAAAAAGAAATCATGCCACAGCTTTCTGCAGATGATGAAGAAAGGCTGAGCCTGAATGAATTAAGACAGCGTTTTGAGTCCGAGCAGGATTTGGACACTATTTCGGAGAACGAACCTGAAAAGAAAAAGGAAGTCCCGAAAGCTAAAGATAACGGGTGGAATCATATCCTTAACCTTTCGGAAACAATGGTTCAGCTGGTTTCCAACATTGACGGACATAAGGTGTACCACTCAACCATGTAACTCAAATTCAATTCATATTTAACTTAATCTAAAAACAATTTAAAACATTGATAAGCAGCGAATTCATAATTCGATGCAGGGTATTCTATGCCTTAACTCTACTATCCAATTCATTATTAACCTTTAAAATTTTATTTATTATGATGAAAAGTTTTTTCAAAAAAAACGTGACAACAAAAAAAGTCCTGACTCTTGCTTTAGTGATGATGGCAATGACTCCGATGTTTGCACAGGGCGGAGCAACAGCGATTTCCAATGCAGCAAGTGATATCAGAGATTATTGGGATCCCATTAAACTGATTCTTAAAGCCGTTGGGGGATTGGTCGGCTTCATCGGAGGTCTTAGAGTGTATAACAAATGGACGAACGGTGATCAGGATGTCAACAAAGAGATCCTTGGTTATGGAGGAGCGATGATCTTTTTGATCGTAGTACCGGAATTCGTAACTGCATTCTTCGCCTAAAATGGGATTTTATCTTTATAAGGGGCTCAAAAAGCCCCTTGTCTTTTTCGGACTTAAAGGCAAGTACATATTTTATGCAGTAGGTGTCATCGGAGGTGGTGTCATTGCAGCGCTCATATTATCCAAATTCGGATTGTTAGGTTCTTTATTAGGTCTTGTCGTAACAGCAGGTGGCGTTTATTTAATCTTCAAAAGGCAGGACAAACACGGTCTGTATGATAAAACCAAAAATTTCGATCAGATATTCATTTTTCCCAAAAAGCTAAACAACAAAACATTTTTAAAACATGGTGAAAACAAAAAAACAGGCATTTAGCATTCCTTTTATCGGGTACGATTACGGAAAAGATTTCAATTGGGATTTTGACGTGTTGTTCGGACAGTACGGAAATCCAATCATCGGAATCAGGATAAAGAACGTTGTTGAGCAATATTCGGCGGATCCTGATAATTATCTGAATTTCCATACGGTTCTCAATCAGGTGGTATCCATTATCGGAGAAGGAAGAATTGTTCAGAAGCTTGATATTTTCACAAAAAAAAAATATACAGCTGAACAATCCAACCAGTTCCTTCAGCAGAAATATTCAGAACATTTTGATGGAAGACTTTTTAAGACCATTGAAACGGTACTTTTTTTCACTGACATTATTGATGATAAGCTGAAAAAGAAAACTAAGCATTACCAATTTTCGGAAAAAAGCTATAAAGAGCTTCGTGACAAATGCCAGAAAGTATATATGCTTTTGAAACAGAGCGATTGCGAACCTCAGTTTCTGTTCGAGAAAGATTTTGAATATTATATTTCCGGAGTTTTGTCGATGCAGTTTTCGGATACTCCTGTTTTTAATAACATTAAAAGTACCAATGAGTATTTACAGATCGGAAACCGGTTCGTCAAAAACATATCCTATGTCGATGTAGAGAATATTGATCTGCCTTCAGAAATAGAGCCCTATTCCATATTAGGAGGA
Organism: Chryseobacterium sp. L12; assembly: GCF_056133985.1. Classification (NCBI taxonomy): domain Bacteria; kingdom Pseudomonadati; phylum Bacteroidota; class Flavobacteriia; order Flavobacteriales; family Weeksellaceae; genus Chryseobacterium; species Chryseobacterium sp. L12. The sequence goes on from NZ_JBVYOF010000011.1 coordinate 94,075, forward strand.
AATGGAGCTGCCGCAGAAACAGCCGTTGATAATTTCACCTTTATCAACGAATTGGAAGATTACGAAACGATTATTTACAACCAGGTGATTACCATTCCACCGCAGGCACAACAGCAAAGGGAACTCGACAAAAAGAAAAAAAAGCACGAAGGAGCCGCCAACAATTCTCCGTCCAATGCCATCATTGCAGAAGAAATCCAGACCCTGCTCCATAACATCGCTATTGACGGGCAATTGGTTGTCAATGCCCATTTTTCGATTCTGTTTTCCGCAGAAACAGTAGAGAAAATGGAAAATATACAGTCCATGATTGAAAACAAGCTGTTTACCAAAGGAATCATCGTTTCCAAAAATGCCTACAATCAGCTGGAACTCTTTCGATCAGCAATTCCGGGCAACGGAACCGAACTCAGGGAGTATGATTTATTTATGACGACAAGCGAAGCAGCCTTGTGTTTTTTTTTTAAAGAAAGTTACCCCTTGAGCGAAGAATCCAATTTTTATTTAAGATTTACGGACAGACAGGGCGTTCCTTTAAAAGTAGACCCTGCTGATTTACCAATGAAAACAGGAAGGATCAATAACCGAAATAAGTTTGTTTTAGGACCTTCAGGAAGTGGCAAATCATTCCTGATGAATAATATTGTCGAGCAGTATCTGACCTACAATTATGATGTCGTGATCGTGGATACCGGAGATTCTTATTCGGGAACCTGCCAGTACAAAGGCGGAAGGTACATTCAGTACACGGAAGAAAAACCGATTACAATGAATCCTTTCCTGATGGATAAAAAAGAATTCAATATTGAAAAAATAGAATTTTTAACCAATTTGATTTTCCTTATCTGGCAAGGTCCCGATGCTTCCATGTCGTCAGCACAGAAATCCATATTAGATAATGTCCTGATGTCCTACTATCATCAATACTTTAATTCGGGAACCGAGTGGTATGAAAATAAAAGCTCGGAGGAATTAATTCTGTATTTAGGCAAATACAACATTCACGAAGCAGATATTTATGCCGAATATGAGAATGAATCCAACGGAAAACGCACTTACTACGATATTCTGGGAATTACTTTCGATGCAAGTTCTGATGAAGTGAAAGATGCCGGAAGAAAGCTTCTGAAATTTTATCATCCCGATAAAAATGTCAATAATCCTGACTATGACAGTGAACAATTTTATAAGGTCTATGAAGCTTACGAAACGTTGAATGATGAAGAAAAAAGGAAAATTTATAATGAAACCCAATTGATCCTTATTAAATCCAGCGAAATCATCAAACAGCCAAAAACACCCGAAGAATGGTATGGATCATTTAGAAAAGCCATTATCAAGAAAATTAAGGAGCTTGAAGAAAAATTAGAAGCAAAAGAACTTTCCTTTAATGGATTCTATGATTATTGCGACAAATTTCTCCCGCTTTACTTAAATAACAGAAAACATAGAATTACCGAAAAAGAATTCAATCTGAGAACGTTTTTATTTGTTCTGAAGGATTTCTACAAAGGCGGAAGATACGGAACCACTCTCAACGAATCTGCTGACAATACGCTGTTTGACGAATCATTCATTGTTTTTGAAATCGACAATGTAAAGGATAATCCCAAGCTGTTTCCAATTGTAACGCTGATTATTATGGACACGTTCATTCAGAAAATGCGCCTTAGAAAAGACCGCAGGAAAGCCTTAATAATTGAGGAAGCGTGGAAGGCAATCGCGTCAAAATTAATGGGAGGTTACATTCTGTATCTCTACAAAACGGTAAGAAAATTCTGGGGTGAAGCGGTTGTAGTCACTCAGGAACTGGACGATATCATCGGTAATGCAGTGGTAAAAGATTCTATCATCAACAATTCCGATACCTTCATTTTGCTTGACCAGACCAAATTCAAAGACAATTTTGACAAGATTGCCTCTCTGCTTTCCCTGAATAAAGTGGAGCAAAATAAGATATTCACGATCAATAATCTCAACAACAAATTTGGAAGGAGCCGATTTAAGGAATTTTATCTGAAGAGAGGTTCTAAAGGAGAAGTGTACGGTAACGAAGTTTCCCTTGAGCAGTATTTAACCTACACCACAGAGAAGCCTGAAAAATCTGCCCTGGAGTATTATGTAAAAGAGTATGGGAACTTTGATAAAGCTCTGGAAATTTTTACGGAGCAGGTAAAAACCTTTAAGGATGATATGGGAAATATGATTTCCCTGGTTAACCTCTATAAAAAGCCATTAGACCGAAAAGCTCTTGAGTTCTACCACGAATTTAAAACCAGGCACAAGGGTCAGAATATCTTCAAGAGTTTACAAAATGAACTGGAAATGAACGAACAGACCTTGGAAGAATATATCAGTAGCGCTGTGTATTCCGGCATGTCTTGATAATTCAAAAATGGGAGTAAACGAGTAATAAGCCAAAAGACAATCTATGAAAGCGATCATCAAAAAAGAAAAAGAACAGGTTGACTGTATTTCAGCACTTGAGAATGAAATCCGCATAACAACCTGGGAAAAGGTAATGATTCTCTCTCATTCCTTTAAAAAAAACATGCTGAAAATAGATACAGGGACAGGTCAGGACATAATGATTACGTTTTCCGGCTGTATAGAAGATTTAGCATTTGATGACTATCGGGAAAAAGACGAAGTATGGATTAAAACGGTAAAATATAAAACATTATGAAAACATTGATCACCATTATTTTTTTAGGATTCGGCAGTTTGCTGTACGCCCAAAACACTTACATCGACCCTACCGTAACCGCAGCGATGATTCTGTATTCGGAAAACCTGAAAGCCAAACAGAATGATGTCATTGAGGAAACGTCCAAATTAAAAGATGCCCAGGCATGGGTAGGAACCCAGATGGTCGTAGCCAACGACATTCAGAATAAAATACTGAAAGGGTTGAAAGAAGTTTCCGGAACTTTACAGAATGGAATTCAGGTGCAGCAGATTTACACAGAACTGAATAAGTGCTACACCTATTCCTCACAAGTGGTACAATTGGCTTCTCAACATCCGCAGTATGCCATTTTTGGAACTAAAGCTTCTCAAAAAACCTATGAGCAAAGCCTGAAGATCGTTACCGATGTTTCAGACATTCTTGCTTCCGGAGAGCTGAATTTGGCTACAGCGGGAGATCGTTACAAAATCCTTCATAACATATCAGAAAATGTAAAAAACCTGAAGCTATGGCTTTTAGCCATAAAGCTAAGACTCGAAAAGGCAAACCGATTGGGATTCTGGAATTCCATCAATCCTTTTGCTGGATATATCAATACCGATAAGGGAATTGTGGAAAATATAATGAACCGGTATAAACGAAATTTTTAAAACTCACCTAAGATGAAGAAGATTTTTCAAATCCTGTTGATTCCCACAGTTTATGTTGTTATCACTTCTTCGAGTGGTGGTTCCACTCCTGCATGGCAAAAAGAAAATGTTTCTTTCCCCATGATGAATTTAGAGATCAATGCCACAATGAAAGAGCATGACAGACAAAAAGAAATGAGGCAGAAACAGACCCTCAATGCCGGAACGGAAGCCATAAACAGAACACAATGGAATGACTTCAAAAACAAAGTTACCAAGATTCAGGACAGATTACGCATTGTGTCATTTGCTATTCAGGCGATCCCTACCGGAATTGCCATGAGCAGGGAAATCACCAAAATAACAAATAATCAGACGGCTATCATTGGTGAAATCAATACAGCTCCGTACTCCATTATAGCAATATTGCCTTCCCAGGTACAGTTTGTGGATGACTTGCAAATGGTAACCCGGCTGATAACTGGAATCATTCTGTCTTACGGAGCTATCAACCAGATGGAAAAATCAGAACGTAAGATTTTACTCGATTATGCTTTGGGAGAAGTAAAAACATTAAGCAGAAACTCCACCCACATGCTCTTAAAAATAAGAGATATCAAAGCCAAAGTTTTACGTAACAAAAGAGCATTTCAATATTATGTGAATCGGGATAGGCAGGTCGTGGAAAATATAATGAACAATATTAAAAATTTTTAAAGATGAAAAAACTCTTACCATTTGGAATATTTGTGCTTTTAGGAATTTCTGTCAACAGCCAGCAAATTGTTATCAACGACAAGTTATTAACGCAAATCACAAAAAACCATGCTGTACGATTAGCAAGTGAACAGACGTTTTTGGATTCCTATGAAAAGCAGAAAGAGCTTTATGACGAAATCAATAATAAAACCACCCAGATCATTGCGATTCAGGAATACATATATCAGCAGCTGAAAAATGTCAATTCAGCATTGACACAAAGTAAAAAGCTGATCTATCTCTATCAGTACCTGGGAAAGATCGTAACCAATTCAAACAAGATGCTGGATTTATCTGCTCAGCACCCTGAATATGCCGTCCTGGTTTCAAAATATTATGTTGAAATCGGTAAACAGGTACTCAAGCTTCAGCAGGAAGTCACGCAGGATATTTTGAAAGAAGACAAAGATTTTCTGATGGATGCTATGGACAGGGAAATGCTCATTGAAAAGATATTTACACGGGTAAGAAATATCAACGGGAATATTCTATATATCATTTTACGATTGGAAAATGCTAAGAAAATTCCCTATCTGTATCAGGTTCCTGTACTCCGTAATTACATCAATATAGACAAAGCCATTGTCGGAGACATTATCACTAAATACAAATACATTTTTAATTAATAGTTATGGAAACACTATTCAGGAAATTAAGCTTTTTTAAATTTTTATTGGTCACAGTCTCTGTGTTCGGGCAAATCAGCGTAAAGAGATTGAACGATCCTTCTATTGTTGCCCAGCATAAGAGGATGACCTTTGAAAGCTGGGGAGACTGGCGGCCATATCCCAAATATCTCCTGGGCATTCAGACGAATTTTGCCTATGCTACGGTTTGGGGAATGTGGGCGCCGAGTATCAACAGGGATTATAAAGATGGAGAGGATATACGACCATTAAAACCTACGGGAGTACAGAATCAGAGATACGCTCAGTTAAAATATGAGGAAGAAGAAGCCAAAAAGATAAAAGCGGCATCCGATACTATTTATAAACGAAGCGTTCAGGATTTTGCCCACTGGACTTCCGCTACGGTTGATGCAGACCCTTTATGGCTGCTCTATTACAAACGGATGCTCAAACCCATTACCGAATTTCCCGATACACCACAAAGTTTTATCGAATGGCGGCTGAAAGATCAGCAGACGTATGAAACCCTCAATACTACGGGAACATTAAAAAGGCTTCAGGAGGAGCTGGATATGATTAAAGAAAAATATTCAATGTCCCGGTCTATGGATATGCCGAGAGGAAAAAGATTCATCATGTACCACGAAACACTGATCAGATGGCGAAAATTTGTTCAGGAATTAAGAAAATATAACAATAAGACCACGCTGCTTTTAGATTATAAAAATATTCTGAAAAACCATTTATCCACCGCTTTGCCTTCTGGGTGGACTCCTGCATCGGATAAACAAATCGTTCAAAACACAATGCAGCAATACAAACACAGATATTAGATATGAATAAAACACTCACACTATTTTGTTGCCTGTTGGCAATACTATTGCCTGTCATGGGATTTGCCCAGACAGACAGTGATTACAGTAACCTGCTCCAGTTTTTAAAAGGCGATGGTGCTTTTGAGAAATGGTTTATGGAGGTCTTTACAAAGCTGGATAACAGCGTACAGGATAATGCTGCCGGATCTGCATTGGTCGGGAGAGCTATCGGCGGTCTGGGAGCATTGATGTACCTCGGATATATGGGCTGGCAAATGGCAGCCGGTGACCGTGAATGGGAAATCACCCCTATGCTGAAACCTGTTTTGATTGGATTTACACTCGTGTACTGGACCGGATTCGTCAATCTGATACAGGCTCCTTTTGAAGCCATTGCCCAACCCGGAATAGCCATTTTCAGTGACATCGAATCCGAAGTCAATGATCTGAGAATTGAAAGATTTAAAAAGCAGCAGCAATTGCTGGATGCAGTTATAAAGCTGAAGGCGGAAGAAGATGCAAAACAGGATGTCATTGACAATACAGGTAAGGATGCCGACGATTCCTGGTTCGATATCAGCGAAGGATTGGACAAGCTCATTCAGCCTATTAAAGAATGGTCTATCAGAATGGAGTTCCAGATGCAGAAATTAGTCGCTGAACTCATAGAATTTGTCTGCCTTTCCATTCTTCGGGTTTGCGTCTATCTTATTTTCTTTATCCAGAAAATCTGGGCATACATTCTTATCATTTTAGGTCCGATTGCTGTCGGAATGGCGCTCATTCCGGGATTTGAAAACTCATTGTACAGCTGGGTATCCAAATTTATCAATATTAACCTGTACACTTTTGTCGCTTACACCATTATCAATATCGGTCAGCAGCTTATCGCTTCAGGTTACGAGATGGAAATTGAAAGATACGACACTCTCTTAACGAACGGTACCATTACCAATTTAGATGCGTTGCTGGTCTATGTGAGCAATTCCGGAATGATCTATAACCAGCTTTTTACCTGTGTAGCCTATGTCGTAACAGGAATCGGAGTTTTAATGACCCCGACCATTGCCGATACGATTGTAACAGCAGGAGGAGCCGGAGCGATGACCAAAATGAAAAGTGCCGCAGGAAAAATGGCAAGCAGTGCAAAAACCGCTGTATTGGCTGTTAAAACAGGAGGAGCTTCCGCAGTAAAATCGGCAGCGGCTGGTTCTGCATCAAGAAGAGTGCAGGATTCTATGAAAAAAGGAAAATAATTTCAAAAATATTACAACAAAATGCTTATCAAAAACATAGAACAAAGAATTAAAGTCAATAAGATTGTTTCGATCTCAACCATTGCTTTTGCGGCTTTTATTGTCATTGCCGGATTTTTCTTCTCTTACAGGATGATTCAGGATTCCCGAAAATCCATTTACATTCTGGACAATGGAGTTCCGGTACTTGCCAAGCAAACCGATGTCCTGCTCAACAGACCTGTGGAGTACAAAGCCCAGATCGAACTGTTTCACCGGTTATTTTTTACCCTCGCTCCCGATGATGCTTATATAAAGGACAATATCCAAAAATCGCTGTATCTGATTGATGACAGCGGAAAAAAAGAATATACCAACTTAAGGGAAAAAGGATTTTATAACCAGATTATTGCTTCCAGCTCAATGGTCAGCATCCATACCGATTCGATAGCAGTCAATATGGATAAGAAAAAATTCGCTTTTTTCGGAAAACAGATGATTACGAGAAAATCATCGGTTATCACCCGAAAACTCATTACTGAAGGTTTCTTTGAGGATATAATCCGAAGTCCCAATAATCCGCACGGTGTGCTACTCAAAAACTGGCGGATCATTAATAATGAAGAACTATCCAATCAAAACAAAAACTCCTATTAAAATGAGCACTTTTTTTAAACAAACCGGACAAAATTGGCTGAATTGGGCTGTTAATAATCCTAAAAAGTTTTTTACGTATTCGATGCTTTTTTTATCGGTTTCTTTCGCAATATCAATGATACAGGGAATTTTCTTTCCCTCTGAAACCGCATTTAAAATAAAGCCTCCTGTTCTTTATTCCAAAAGCAATACCAACCAAAATACAACGGTAAATAACGAAAAAGAAATGGAAAAAATAGTGACTGAGCTCAAAGCTTTAAAAGTAAAAAGGGACAGCCATGCTTTACAGAAAGAGGACAGCCTGAGAATTGAATATTTGTTTAACCAATTTCAACAATTAAAAAATGACCAGTAGCAATTTACCTAAAAATAAAAAATAAATGAAAAAAATTGATTTCAAACAGAAAAAATATGTATTGCCTCTTTTGGCACTGCCGTTCCTGTTGCTCTTTGTATATGTAGGAACTCAGTTTACCAAAGAAGATACATCGAAAAAAGATAAGCCCAAAGAACTTTCCCTTTCGTTAGGAGAATCACAGGATTCCATTATGACGAAAAATGATGCGTATGACGCATTTTTCAAAAAAGAGGATAACAGAACCATGCTGGAAGGACTGAATAAAGAAGAAGACAGCCTATTAAACTACGGAGATCAGCTGTCATTAGCCCAGAAAAGAAAAATCGACTCATTAAAAGCCGTATCCGGAAGACAAAACGGGTATCAGGGAAAAGGGAATCCTTCATCGTATTATAATCCGAATCAGCAAAATAACGATAAAGATTACAAAAGGTCTTCGGAAATCATCAGAATGCTGAATGATAAATCCTACGGAAAACCGGAAAATAATTACACTGATGCATCAAAAGAAAAGACAAGTGTCCAGCAAGATCCTGTTAAATACCTGAAGCAACAAATGCTGGTGATGGATTCCCTGGAAAAATCAAGAGATCCTGAATATCAAAGCAAGCTCGCAGCAGAACAGCGCCTCAAAGCGAACAAAGAAAAAATGGATGAGTTTCTCAATTCCACTTTCAATGTCAGCAAATCGGGAATTAACAGCGGGTTCAACGCTTTTTACAAAGAAAATGAAAACAGTTTTATCAAAGCCGTGATTGATGAGAACAACAAAGGTTTCCTGGGAAGCAGAATCCGGTTCCGGTTGTTGGAAGACATTTTTGTAGCAAACAGAAAACTCGATAAAGGTTCTATTTTATACGGACAAATCTCAGGGTTTTCCATGCAGAGAGTCGATCTCAAGATCGTATCCGTCTATACCAAAGGAGAAATTTTCCCTGTTAACCTTTCCATTTACGATGTGGACGGAATGAAAGGACTATATGTTCCCCAAAGCGTATTCAGGGAGATGATTCGGGAAATGGGAAGCAATTCCGTTCAGGGAACCCAGATGGATATGGGCAGCGAAGGATTTTTTACCAGCATTGGTTCCAAGCTATTTACTTCCACTTCCAAATCCATTGCTAACCTTATCAAAACCAATAAAGCCAAACTGAAGTACAATTCTTATGTATTCCTGATTGACGAAAAACAACTCAAAGATTCACAAAACCAACAAAAAAAATAAAAAAATGAAAGCAATTTTATATACCCTGCTGTTATTTACAGCTCAATTTTTAACCGCACAAACCGCAACGAAAGAACAGATCATTTCCGATTTACCGGAACTGGAAATTACCGAAGGAATCAACCTGCATATTATTTCACCGGAACCTATTCAATATGTGGATTTATCCACGCATCAGCTTACCGGAGATTTACCGGCTGCCAATATTGCCAGAATTAAGATTACTGATCATCCGGAATCTAATGAGGAGGCAAAAACAAAAATATCTGCTTCTTTTCTTAATGGTGATAACATTGGAATTATTACTGTTGTCGGACAGTCTTTCATTGCTCAGTATAAAGCGGTTTACAGAAATTCCAATAGTTTGAATACCGTTACCAATTTCCATATTCAGGCGGAAGATATGCAGCCCCTGGAATTCAGTAAAATGGTTTTTTCCAATTTCGAACTGAGAAAATATGCAATGAACATCATTCAGAAAAAATCAGAAAAAAATCCGATCAGAGAGGAGAAAAATCTGAAGCTTACCGTTCAGCTCAATAATGTGTATGTCATAAACAATTATATATTCTTGGATATGACCTTTAAGAATAATACGAACCTTAGCTATGATATTGAAGCCTTGAAGTTTTCCATAGAAGATAAAAAAATCCATAAGGCTACGAATAATCAAAGTATTGAGATGAACCCTCTTTTTCAGCTGAACCCACAAAAACACTTCAGGAAAAATTTCAGAAATATTTATGTGTTTAAAAAATTCACATATCCCAACTCTAAAGTGATGATGATCCGCCTTATTGAAGAGCAGCTCTCCGGACGAACCATTGAAATGAAGGTCAACTATTCTGATATTCTTAAAGCCGATACATTTTAATATGGAATACACTGTAAAATTATCAAAATCTCAGGCTAAAGAATTGAAAAAGGAAGCTATCTCGTTTGGAATGGATGATATCGGAGAATACCTGCTGGAAAAGAAGAAAGCAGCCATGCGATTAGAAGAAAGCGAATCCATTCGAAATCTGATGCAGAAGAAAAGATTATCTGTTGGGCAAAAAAGAATACTGAACGAATTTGGTAAGAAATATTTTGAAGCCTTACCCAATGCAAAAGTATTTTTTGAGAATGAAGAACATTTTGCGATCAGGCTTAAAGTAAAATTAAAAGAAAATAAAAGTTAGAAAAATGCAAGAGCAACAACATCAGATCAAAATTTACGGATTCCTGCAAAAAGCGGTGTATGCAGTGGTTGCATTGGATTGTATCACCTTATTCTTTCTGCATGCTAAAATTCCTGTGGTATCCAAATTATTGGAAGGGTTTGCGAAAATGCAGATTTTCTATCCTCCAGTCAATGCCAAAATCTCAACCTTGATTCTTATTGCTTTGGTTGCAGTGGGAACAAGAGCGAAGAAGAAGCAGGATCTGAATATTGTAAAAGCGATTATACTTCCCATTCTTGCAGGATTAACCATGATATTCGGTTCTCTTTACTTTACCATTCTCGCGGATAACCGCTATTTTCCGAAAGTCATTCCAATGCTGAGCCTTTATCAGATTATTTATGCTGTTCTTTCTTTTTTAGGTGCGGTCATTCTTCAGATGGGAGCCGACAGTATCTCAAAGCTGATGCAGCAGAAAATGGGAAAAGACCGATGGAACGTAGAGGAAGAAAGTTTTGCCCAGAATCAGGAATTGGTAAAAACCGATACCTCCATTAATATTCCTTATCTGTTCAGATTTAACAAAAGAACGAATAACGGCTGGATCAATCTGAATCCCTTCCGTGGAACAATGGTGATCGGAACACCAGGTTCCGGAAAATCTTTCGGAGTCATTAATCCAGCCATCCGCCAAATGATTGCAAAAGGTTTCTGCCTCTGCATTTATGACTTTAAATTTCCCGATTTAGCGCAGATTGCCTATTATCATTATCTGCTGAAAAAAAGCAAAGAGTCTGACTATAATTATAGTTTTCACGTAATCAACCTGAATGAAGTTGAAAAATCAAAAAGAGTCAATCCGTTCCGGAAAGAATATGTAAAAACATTGGCGGAAGCTCAGGAAATGGCAGAAGCAATGGTTTCCTCACTTCAAAAAGGCGGAGCAAGTGCCGGCGGTGGATCAGACCAGTTCTTTACGCAGTCTGCCATTAATTTCCTTTCATCCTGCATCTATTTTTTTGCTACCCACGAAAACGGAAAATATTCGGATTTACCTCATATTCTTTCCTTTATGAACCGCAGCTATAAAGAAATTTTTGACACACTTTTTCATCACGAAGAATTGTATTCCCTGCTTTCGCCTTTCAAAACTGCGTATGACAACAAAGCATTTGACCAGCTTGAAGGACAGGTAGGAACACTCAAAATTTTCCTTTCACGATTAGCAACCAAGGAAAGCTTCTGGGTATTTTCAGGAGATGAAGTGGAACTGAAAATTACTGACAGAGAAAATCCGTCCATCATTATCCTGGCTTCCGATCCGGGAACGCAGGATATTAACTCAGCGTTGTATTCCGCAGTATTAAACCGGACATTACGATTAATCAATTCCAAGCACAATCTTCCGGGTGGAATTATTGCAGACGAATTTCCAACGATCTACATCCACAAAATTGACAATGTGGTGGCTACCGCAAGAAGTAACAGGGTTGCAGTTTTATTAGGTCTTCAGGAACTTCCGCAGCTTCGCCAGTTTTACAAAAAGGAAGTTGCTGATACCATTTCCGCCATTGTCGGAAATATTCTATCCGGTTCAGCGAGAGATAAGAATACATTGGAATGGCTCGAAAAACTGTTTGGTAAGATCAAGCAAAAATCGTTTTCCCAATCCATATCACAACAGGGAACCACAACCAGCATTAATGAAAAAATGGATTTTATGATTCCTGCCGGAAAGATCGCAGCACTCAGAACCGGAGAAATGGCGGGAATGATTGCACAGGGGGAGGAAAACGATACGGAAGAATACAAAACGTCTGCTATCAACGGAAAAATCAATCTTGATATGAAAGCCATTAAAGAAGAGGAAAACAACTACGTCAAAATGCCCTCCTATTATTCGTTTGTGGACAAAGCAGGAAATAACCGCAAAGAAGATGTTCTGATGACCAACTTCAGAAAAATCAATAAGGAAGTAGAACTGATTGTTGGTGAGCTTGTGAGGTAATTAAGAAATTCAAAAATTAAAGAACTAAAAAATGAACAGAATTTTACAGAAATACATGACCGCTGTTTGTATTGCTTTCGGAAGTTTTGTTTTCGGGCAATTCAACACACTGAAGCCGACTGTACCGAAAAAGCAGGAAACAAACATCGCCTCAGATTCGGATAATGGTAAAAGCACGGAAATCGAAAAAGAGAAAAAAGATAAAAAACCTTGGAAAAATATTTTCAATGTTACCACAAAATCCGATTTGAAAAATGAACTTGATTCTCTGAAAGCAATGATTAAGGAAAGTTCAGCATCAAACACTAAAAAATGGGATATGAAAAAAGTACAGGATTCCCTGATCTTATCCGCTCAAAGTACAATGATGAACCGTCCTCAAAATAACAGGAGTCTGTTTACTCAGTACGATTTTGTCGACGAGCCGAAAGAACTCAGCTTTTCAAAAATCGGAATGCCATTACATCGAAAGATATCTATTACATCACCTTACGGAACGAGAACACATCCAATTTTCGGAATGTCCAAATTTCATAACGGAATTGATCTGGCTGCCCATTACGAAAATGTCTATTCGGTTCTGGACGGAATTGTTACCGAAACAGGCTGGGATAATAAAGGAGGTGGGAATTACATAAAAATCCGGCACTTTAACCGTTTTGAAACCGCTTATCTGCATCTTTCCGAAATCTATTATCGTGTCGGTGAGCGGGTAAATGCGGGATTCATTATTGCCAAAAGCGGGAATTCCGGAAATTCTACCGGACCGCATTTGCATTTTTCAGTAAAAGAGTTTGGACAAAGCATTAATCCAGCCCATTTTTTAAACGACTTAATAAAAGTAAATAATCTAATTACACTATACAATGAATAACACATTACCCACAGATGATTTAAAGAAATATGGAATCATCAATGAAGATTTTACATTCTCCACAAAACTGAATGCAGATGATATTCAGAAATTCCTGCAAGGATATACCATTGTTGCCGACAACGACAAAAACAGAGCTACTTTTCAATTGGTAGAAAACAATACAAGGCTGAAGGTTATCTTTTTGGAAAGGGATAAAAGCCTGTCGGAAATACTGGAAAAGAGTAAAGAAAAAATTCAGTATTCTGAAACGAAAGGACAGTATGATGTTCATGACAATAAGCATTCTGCTCAATTGAGCTTTTCAAAACAGGCATTTGTTTTTGACAGGGAAACGGGCACTGTAAAGGAACTGGATTTTATCAAAAATGCTCCGGAGCTTACAAAACTCGTTGTGGAAAGAAATAATACTGATGAAACCAATCAATACAAATCAGAACTTGAAAAGCTGAAAAATTTTCTCTACGATAAAATGGACGAATATCCGGAAATAGCCAAAGATATTGCTGTTGATTTGAATATTGTCGATAAGGAACTCAACTCCGTAAACAGTATCTCCCCTGATGACAAGCAAATCTCTAAAGGTGGTGATTCCGATGTTCAGCTGAATGTAAATGATAAAGATATGTATGAAGATGCCAATCGGCACCGGGAAGAACAGCAGCAGGAGGAAGAAGAACTACACAGACCAAAAGGCAGAGGAAGATAATTTATTGTAAGGATATTTAAAAACAGGTATTTGTAAAAGTGCCTGTTTTTATTTTTTAGTTCAGGGTTTCGCCTTGCAGCAGTTTTTAGTCTTTTTTAGTCTTTTTTAGTCTTCAATATCTTGATTATATAGGTTTTATGGCTCCTAATGGTCAAATTTGCGGATATTTCTTAATTCAAACAAGGTAATCCCGATACGATGGAAAACGAACTGTCCTGGTCTGAAAGACATATCACAACAAGAAATCCGGCATATAAAAGATTTGTAAAAGAATTGGAGAGTAATCCTGAAGAATTCTTTAGGAAAGGACTTACAAACAGGCAGGAAAGATTTCTGAAAATCTATGATGCTCTGAATTTTGAAAAAACTAAAGACGATTATCAATTTAATGTGGTAGTAAAATTCAATAATAAAGCAGAACTGTTTTTAAGCTTTGAAAATAATACTAAAGCAGTAAGCTATATTGAAAAATCGGACTTTGCAGAAAAGAAAAGTTATCTGTTTAGAGATATTCCAAACGAATTTGAAGTATCCATCAGCAATGCAGCAGATAAAGAAAAATTTCTGTCTGACGTCTGGGCAAAAGAATTGGAAAAAAGAACCGGTTTAAGTTCCGGATTGACGGTTACACAAATTGACGAACGACAAGCCTTCCATTACCGAAATTATGAAACCGAAGCTAAAAAATTAGGAATAGAATCAACTCCATTTATTGAAATTGGAGAACAAAAAGCAGATATCCCAAATAAAGATTCAGGATTAAACCCACTAAAAAGTATTAGTGAAAGACAAGAAGCATATAACGATACATCAGAAGGTTTTTCATTGGAAGATTTAATCGATAGATATCAGGAATTAGGGCAAAGAAGTGTACAATCTAACATTGATGAGTACGGACTAAAACCATTATCTGCAAAAGAAGAATCAGAGCTTGAAAATTTGCACCAACAAATTCACCAAGCTGAAAAACCAGTTGGTAAAATTACTTTTCATGATTCAGGAGAAGTTATGGAATATACTTCTATTGATAAATATCTAAATGCTTTAGAACGGGAATTTGATTCTAATATAGGAGCCTTTAAATACGAAACGTTACTAAGAAATCCGGAACTACTAAAAAAAGTCGATGACCTTATTTATAGTATTCATGGAGAAGAGAATCCTAATTCACTTGATTTTTATTTAAAGAAAGAGGAGAAACAGAAAGATATCGAAGCTGAAGTACTCCAAAATTCTGTAAATGATGCTATACAACAAATTACTGAAAAAATACAGGCTTTACACAGAGAACGTAATTATGAATTATTAGCGAATAATTTTTCGGCAGCAAAAGTAATAGAGCACAAAATAAATGAACTTGAAAAACATATTAACAATCTTAATAAAAACCCCAACAGTATGGAAACACAAAAAGAATTTGACCAGACACAGTATTTAAAAGCTCAGTTACGATATCTTGGTTTCGGAGAAGACGAGAAACTTCACAAAGACCTGGAGAAAGGCATTAATTCCAAAAATCAGCAGTTTGAAATTAAAACCACTTCGGACAAAACCTTACCCGGAAATAAGATAGATTATACTTTAAATTATAACAAACCCGAAAAAGGCGGAGTTTTCCTGAACTCTTACGATGCCAACCTGACCAACGAAAAAGGAGAATCCGTTTCGCAAAATTTCAGGGTAAGCAAGGACAATTCTTATACGGCAAAAGAAGCCATCAATCTTTTAGAGGGACGTTCCGTAAAAATTGAGTTTGACAATCCTAAATCGAATGAAAGAGAACCAGCTTTTGTAAAGCTCAACTTTGGAGAGGAAAAGAACCAATGGGGCAACTACAATTTTCAGGTTTTCTACAAAAAATATGGAGTAAATGCTGCTGATATTGTAGAAAAATCCAATTTGGTTTTTGATAAGCCTGAATTCAAGGCAGATACCATTAAATCGCTGGAAAAAGGGAATGTCGTTAAAGTAAAATTTGAGATCGAAGACAAAGTTATTGAGGGAAAAGCGGTTTTGAATCCACAAAACAGAAACCTGAACCTTTACGACAATGATATGACCCGTATCAATACCAACGAGCCAATTAAAGGTCTGAAAGAAGATAACAACCAGGAAAAAAACAACGTAAAAGAACAAAGTAAATCAAGAGGAATTTAACCGGCTATTCACTAAAACCCAATAACAAAGCGGTAGATACAGGTTTTACCGCTTTTTTAATATCACTAATTATGAGAAATTTCTTTTTACTTTCAATCCTGTTTCTTTCAGCAACTTTGATTTCCTGTAAGAAAAAAATTATATCCGAAAAAGGCGGAATCGACATTATTTCCAATGTATATTTCGATGCTTCCAAGGGTTTGGAAAATATGCGGAGCTTCCACATTTCAAAGCTCAATTATAAAAATGACTCGATCATCGAATTGGTTCCCGATCTGGAATTTCCGGAAATGACTATGGCTACCTATTTCATCAAAGATTCGGTTTTATATAATTTGGAAAACGATAATGCTTCAGCAGTTTTATCAGAAATACAAAAAAAGCAAAAGCCGGTTTCAGTGTATACGAAAACCACCGGAGCTATCTTCACAAAAGACCCGATCCTCAATTACAGAAACCGCAGGAAATTAAGCGACACTGTGCTTTTCAAAAAGAATTACAAACGTTTTGAAATCAACTCGCCCTGGAATTATACCCGGTACTATATTTATCCTACCGATACGATCCTGCCTTATTCCCTTTACAAAGAAGCGGATGAAGATTATCATGGGAGAATTGAAAGAATAGACTCTTACGATAAACAGAAAGACATTTTTGTATCCATGCAGCTGATTCCACGAAAAAACTGGGATTCGGAAGCCGAAGAACTGTTCAGATTCAACAGCTTTATCGAAAGCAGGAAAAAGAAGTAATCGTATGGCTGATTTTCCAAAACAAAAAGACGCAGCGATTACAGAGAATCAAGCTCCTGTAAAAATCATCAGTCGGTTGAATTCTGACCGATACGGACTCACGGAATATTTTGAAGAAAAAGGAATCTCAAAAAATCTTATTCATCAGAATACCTCTCAGGTTTATTACGAATATTCAGGAAAAAAATATCTCGGCATCGCTATACCAACCCACTCCGGAGGATTTGAAATTCTGCATCCGCAGAACCATGATCTTATCGGCAAATCCGGTATTTCTGAAATTAAAGGAAGCAAAAACGAAATCGTTGTTTTTGAAAATGCTTTGGATACCCTGTCTTTTCTCCGGCTTTTGGAAATGGGAAACAAAAAGAATGGCAGAACATTAGTCACGCTGCATTCTACGGAAAATACAGATTTGCTTTTCGAGCAGTACAAAAATTTTGACGGAAAACTCATGCTGTGCCTGAGTGGAAGTGCCACAGGGAATGCTGCAACCCAAAAGATTTCGGATTTTTTTGAAGGCAGGAATATTCGGGATGTCCGTTCGTTTTACAGTATATCGGAATCGGAAAACAGCAGCCTGAATCATTATTTGAGAAATAAACTCATCAATGAACAGAAAATTACTAATTTTAGCACATTAAATTTTTCAAAGGATGAACATACTGCAACTAAATCCGGAACAGTTCCCGAAACTCAGCAAGTGGAATCCGGAACATCTCGACAAAACGCTGGAAAATCTTTCGAGGAAAGCCAATCCGTCCAAAACCGAAATAACGCTTCAGGACAAGCAGTGGGCAGCAACGATGCTGGAAATAGACTTGCAGGCACAGAACGGAACAATTTGGGAGGAGGACAAACAGGAAGATCCGCAATTAGTCCACAACAAAATGATGTTCGAAAAAATGAAGAAGGAGAACATTCCTTGGACGGAGTATTAGATTCAGCGACAGGAAAACAGAAATTAGATGCTCTGATTTCAAAATACAGGCATCATAAAATCACCAATGAGCAAGTTGCGGAAGTAGTTTCCGCAGCTTGTTTTGTTTCTGATGAGCAAAAAATCCTGCTCAAAGAAAACCTGATGATCACTGATGATTTAAAAAACATCTGTAGTCAGTACAAATCCGGTGGAACAGACAAAAAAGGACGTGGAATACTTGATGAATATTACACTGATTCCAAAATTGTTGACGAAGTTCGCAGTCTCATTACTGACGAATGTAAAGGAAAAAGCCACATCAGCGTTTTAGAACCAAGCATCGGAACCGGAAATTTTGTTTATGCTGCGAAAGGTCTTGATATAAAAAGTATTACAGCCTTTGAAATCAATGAAACTACGGCAAAAATTGCCAAAATTTTTCATCCTGAAGCCGACATCAATCTTCGCTCATTTGAAACTGAATTTATCGGTGAAACAGGAATCAAAGCAAATCCGGAAGAATTTAAAAACAGGTACGACCTTATCATCGGTAATCCGCCTTATGGTGACCATAGAGGCTATTACAAAGGTTTAGGTGAAGAGTCCAATATTTCCAAATACGAAGATTATTTCGTAAAACGAAGTCTTGACGTTCTGAAGGAAGGCGGAACTTTAGCAATGGTGCTTCCTTCCAGTTGGCTGAACAGGCAGAAAAAATTAACCGGTGCTGAAATAACAGATGCATTCAGACTGCCTTCGGGAGCTTTTGCCGGGACTAAAATCGGAACTGACATCATTGTTCTGAAGAAAAATACCCATAAACAAGCTCAGGATATTTCCGGTTATTTTGACCAAAATCAGTACAGGGTTCTGGGTGAAATGAAAGAAAGAACCAATCAGTTCGGAAGAATGGAAACGTATGTTTCCGGAAATATGGATGATGCCCTGCTGCAAATCGCCAAAATCCAATCTCAAAAAAATACCGAAAGAATCGGAAATCTTTTTGAAGATCTTTTTTCTGATAGCGAAACCAATAAGAATATTGAAGATGTTTCACTTTCGCTTGGGACAGGAGAAAAAAAACAGACTGCTATTTCAGATAAAAGGCAGGAAAGAAAAACTTTGCTTACCAATGCTCAGAATAAAGTAACTGAAGTTCTTCAAACGCTTGGTGATATTAAATTCAAATCTCCCGCAGTAAATGCGGAAATCCGAAAATATGAAAAGCACAAAACATCTCTCGATACTCTTTCTCCTGATCAGCTGGATAAGCTTTTTCAGAATGCAGAAAAAATACTGGAAAGAAACTCCGGAAAAAACGAAGAGTACAAAGTCCAGACTAAACCCGACATAAAACCACGTATCCTCAAATACCGGTTTTTAAAAGAGGATGCTATTGTTCCTGCATCTTTGCAGAACAGTCCCGATATTTCACAGGAGCTCATTAATGCTTTCAGAGATACCGATTATGACGGAACGCTGAATAATTATGGTGAACACTACCAATTTGCCAATTATATTGACGGGCGGTGGATTCACGATTTTTATTATGCAGAAGGAAATATTTATAAAAAATTAGAACAGCTTGAAATTGATTTTAAGGATAAATGTGCTGTCGGAGGAACTGAAGACCAGTATGAAAAACAGAAAGCATTATTGGAAAAAGTGCTTCCTAAAGCCAAAACACTGGATGAAATCATCATCAGTCCTAATCACGAGTTCATCCATCAATTTCATTTGGGAACTGTTGAGAAGATACGGTATAATGCGGCTTTAAGGCAACAAGAAGCGTACATTGAAAGTTACAGTCTTGCGGACAAATTCAAAGATTTTATTCGGGAGCTCCCTTCAGAAGCCTTTGCAGGTTCATCTTCATGGGAAGTCCGTCAGTTTGTCGATAATGAAACCGTCACCGGAAGCGACAAAGAGCGAAATGCCCTGATCCGGGAAAGGAGAAAAGAAGCAGCCAATGATTTATTCAGCAAATTTCTTCGGGAAGAATTGCAAGAAGATTTGAGGAAACGTTTTGTAAAAGACTTCAACCGTAATTACAATACTATCTACGTTCCCGATTATTCCCAATTTCCATTGTTTTCAAAAATTCACCGGAATTTCAAGGGAAAAGAGCTGCATTTAACCGAAGTGCAGAAAGGAGGAATCGGAAGAATGACCACAAAAGGAGTCGGATTGTTGGCACACGAGGTAGGATTCGGGAAAACCCTGTCGGGAATTCTTTCGATGCATGAAGCAATGGAACGTAGAAATGCTGCAAGACCACTGATCGTTGTTCCTAATAATAGTATTCTCAAACAATGGGTGGATACGATTTTTGAAACCATTCCGGATGCAAAAGTAAATGTCCTTGGGAATCTCGGAAAGGATTACGATTTGTCAAAATTCGATAATAAGGACGGCGAAATTACACTCGTTACGTACGAAGGGTTCAATAATATCGGTTTCTCTAAGGAAATAACGGAACGACTGGCTTCCAGATTCAATTATATCTCTGCAAGCGAACTCAAAGGGATAACAAATTCCGAAAGGGATTTTCAGAAAGAACTGGAAAAGGACAAAGAAATGCAGGGGAAAATGAAGCGTGGAAAAATCTATGACTGGGAAGATTTCGGATTCGACCATATGACTTTTGACGAAGCTCACAACGCCAATCACATCATCGGGAAAGTAAGAATTGAAGACCGCCGTTTTGCTTCCGATTTCAGGAGTCAGAACCAGCAGACCTCCAAGCTCGGAATCAATACCTGGATGGCAGCACAATACATTCAGGAGCAGAATGACGGAAGAAACGTTTCTCTTCTTTCTGCAACTCCTTTTACCAACAAGCCTCTGGAATATTATTCCATTCTTTCACTGATTGCCAACAATCGTCTGGAAGATTCCGGCTATTTCAATGTCAATACTTTCTTTGAAACCTTTATGGAAGCCGATAATGACATGGAAATTGATGCCAAAAGTGATGTGAAATTTAAAACCAATGTCCGCAGGTTTAAAAACAATTCTCTTTTTCAGCAGCTTCTGTCGGAATTCATTGATGTTAAAGGAGAAGAAGACAATCCGGAACTTATTCGTCCAAACAAAATCAATAAAGAATATAAAATTGAGCAGAATGACCTTACCGAAGAACAATACGACCTGTTGACCGAAAATTTCAACAATGAAGGCAAAAAAGGAGCCATTCTTACTCATATTTTGAATGCAAGGAAAATTGCCATATCACCCTATCTTTCCCCGTATTATGATGGTGAAGCCCCGACTGTAAAAGAGTTTGTAGAAAATTCTCCGAAATTAAATGAAACGATGAATCTCATCCGTCAGAATAAAAAAGACATTCCCGAATCGGGGCAGCTGATTTATTCTGAACTGGCAGTGGAAGAATTTCCAAAGCTGAAAGAATATCTCTTGCAGGAAGTTGGCTTCAAACCTGAAGAAGTCGGGATTATTACCGGAGCAACCAGTAAACCGAACCGGTTAAAGATTCAGGATGAATTCAATTCGGGAAAAATAAAAGTGGTCATCGGAAGTGAAGCCATTCAGGAGGGGATGAATCTTCAGGAGAATACCTCAGATGAATACTTACTGACGTTGCCATATAATTTTACATCATTAAAACAAATAGAAGGAAGATTTTGGAGGCAGGGAAACAGACACGAAAATATTAGAACAAACTTTATGCTGACCAATGACAGCATTGATGTTTTTATGCTTCAAAAACTACAAGTCAAACAGGCTAGATATTTGGAAGCGATGAAGAAAGGTGCAGATGTAATCGATGTTTCGGACATCAATACGCAGGAGTTGAAAACTGCCATTATCACCAATCCCGAAACCAGAGCCAATATCGAAGTTGAATTGATGAAAAAGCGGATTGAAAGCGAAAAGAATAAATTTCTTGCGGACAGTGCTTTTGTGCTGAGAAAGTATGAGGAGTATAGAAAAGGAAAAATTACAAAGTCGCAACTGGCTGAAAAAGGTGTAAATGTTAAAGAAATAGAAAAGCAAAACGAAATCACCGAAGCCAAAATCAAAGAGCTGGACTTACAGATAGAAAACCTTCCGGAGCTAAGAAAAGTATTAATCTCTCAATACAGATTAGAGAAGGAAGAATCCCGGAAAATCGCTAAGAACCGGGATTATGTAAAAGAAAGAGAAACGGAGAATTCCGAATTATTTATACCTAAAGAACCTTCCACAGCTTTGTACAAAGAAAATATTAATGAAACATATCAAGGAAGAAAAAGGTAACATTTTTGGTGAGAAGTCTTTTTTTGCCGCCTCTTCTTTTTTGTATTACTTTTTTCTTTAATTTAACAATTAGAAAAAGTATTGGCAATGCTACCAACATGATTCAAAAGTCAAAACATATCAATATAAAACTGAACTAAAATCTAAAACTATTCCCAACGCAAAATTTATTCTTTTTTCCAGCTGCTTTTTTTGCCAACGCGCATTAGCACATTTGCAAAATATTGCCATTGCAAAGCCGTCCCCTATTTTGCAAAAGAGCTTACTTTTTTCCACTGCTTTTGATTGTTATTAGAAGATTATGTTGTTATAGAAAATAGCTACTCCAACAATTTTCCCTCATATATCCTTTCAAAATAACTTCCTAAAGACAAAACCCTGTCTTTATCCATAGGGTTGATGTATCGCAAGAACATTTGTTCTGTACTATGTCCGGTAGCTCCCATTAAAAGAGGGGTCGGGATTTTTCCGTAAAAATTCGTTGCAAAACTACGCCTACCGATATGGCTACTCAGAAACTCCCATTTCTCAGCTTGAACAAGCTTACTACGGAAACCAAAGCGTTTACGAGCTTTCACAAGTACATTCAAACCGGTAAGTCGGGCAATTTCCTTAATATTATTATTGTATTGCTGAATATCCAATAACTTCGGAAAACCATTTCCATTTCGTTTAATAGTATTTAGAACATCTGGATGCAAAGGCAACAAAATATCCTTTTGAGTTTTCTTTTGTATAAATGATAAGCACATTTTTTCGTCAATACATTGTATGTTATGAAAATCAAAGCATATAAAATCCGAAAAACGTTGTCCTGTATAGCAACTAATGAGCAACCAGTCTTTTGCCGCCTGTAATTCTTTAGGGACTTCCGTTTGTTGTATTTTACTGATTTCATTCTCTGTCAGCGTAACAACTTCTCTTTTTGGGCGGTCCCGTCGAATCTCTAATTCTCTTACACATGTTCTCACACCTTTGCGTTCTGCAAAATTCAAAATTGTTTTTACAAAATGTATTGTTCGGCAAATCGTATTTTCGCTGTACCCTTCATCTTTTCCAAAAACCATAAAATTTTTAATAAAATCTGAATTGATTTCCTCCACATATAGTTTTTTGCATACAAAACCTTCAAAGCGTTCTAGTAGATGAAAGAAGACTTTATATCGTTTATAAGTGGAATGACAAATCAATTCTTTTTTAATATCAGTATACCATTTCATATAATACAGCAAAGTATTTTCTGGCAAATCCGAAAATTGTCCGTTACAAACAGCTTTGACTTCCTTTGCCAATTTCCGTTGGCGAAATTGTTTATTTTGTGAGCGTCTTTCTTGTATATGGTCGGCAAGCTCTTTTTTCAATCTGTCCAATTTTGTATTCATTTGTTTATACTTTTTCAGATAGATATTTATAGGCCGTTGTTTGTTTTTATCCCAATCTTCAGCAGAAATCCTCAAATGTGTACGAAATGTGTAGGTTTTATTTTCTTTTTTATCTATAAGATTCAGATGGATGTTTTTGATTATGCCATTTCGGGGCAAAAAGTATTCAAATGTCATTTCGTTGATGGTTTTTAAAGTTATTCCACAACGAAGTTAACATAATAAAGTAGTCTAAAGCAGACTATTATGTTTGTGCAAAAGTAAATAATTATTTTGATTTCTGATCAAAATTAATTGTTTGTAAATCAATACTATTCATTTGTTTCCGTGTAATACTAGTCTTAAAGTATTTTGTAGATTTTTATCTGCAACTAGCGCAATTTCACAAAAAACTATTTGAATTGTAGGCAGGTATAGTAAAAAGTAGTCTGCTTTAGACTATTGTTAGGCACAACAATGAAAATAAAAAACATAAAGACGGAATTATTACATTCTATCCCGAACAGCAAACAATTGTTATTCAGCTTTTTATGTGTTTTTATTTCTTTTTCAGCTTCTGCACAAATGTTTGTTTCGGACGGAGCAGGGGTGGTTGTAAAAGGCAACACTATCGTTTCTGGTACAATAAATACACTACCACAAACACAAAAAGCAAAGATTTTTGTCTCCAAAGGAGCTTATATTACCGATAGCGAAACTTTTTATAATGCTACAATTATTACGGTTTCGGAAAAGCAGGAAAACACTCGGAAATCACCTAAGAATAAAGCATTAGTATTTCATAAAGAACCTGCCGGAAAGCAAAGTGTAAAAGCACCGGCTCAACAGCATAAATTTGTTTACAACTCTTTGCCTTCTTCTCATCTTTTTTCCATAGGAAAAGGAGGAGTAAACCAGGCAGTTTTATCTTTTTCAACCCTTAATATTGCTGTTGCAAAAACTGATTATTTCATCCTTCAACAACCGCAATTCTCAAAAGAAATTGCGAGCGTTTATACCAATCCTTATGTTCCTTCCCTCTCTTTTGAAGGACAGTGTTTTACCCGACCTCCTACTGCATAAACTTCATTATTCTCAGTTTCAAGAGAGAATATAGGTGTTGAATGAAATTCTGCACCCACATTAAGTTCTATCAAAACAATGATCGTTTTGGTAAGTTATCACAATTAACCAAACTAAATTTTTCACAAATGAATAAACTCAAACAATTTCTAGCATTACTACTCGTCGTGTTTTCGACGGTGGTCTATGCACAATGTCCTCCAGGTGTAGCTTCATTGCCTGCGGGAACAAATACTATCGCAGCTGGGCAAACTTATTGTATCTCTGTAGATACAAATTTTCCAGCCAACTTAACCGTAAATGGAACTTTATATCTTGCACCGGGCGTAAAAGTCACTGGTACTGGCTTTTTTGATATAAAAGGTAGTTTACAAATAATGGATGGTGCAGGAATTCAACTAAGTGGCTCAATGTCTGTAGGAGCACAAGGGCAAGATGCATTAGTGAAATTAGGTAAATACTCTTATTTATCAATTAACGGTTCTCTTACACAAGTTGATGCTACTTGGGGTGGTACTCAACCAACCAAAAAATCACACATAGAACAAGATGCAGGCAGTGTAGTTGAGGTTTGTGCTACTTATAACCATCAGGCAATAGGCTATAAAGCGGTAAAATATATAGGGAATGCATCTTCTCATGCCTATTTCATTACCAAATCTGATGCTTCAGGTGGAGGCACAGGAGCTACTTGGGCAGAGTTATCTAGTGAAGCTAATATCAGATGGATTGCCATGTCAACAGTTAATACTACTACTGCAAAACTTCGTGCAGGTTCTGCAACGTATTGCGGACCCAATGCAACTACTGCAACATGTCCTTCAATTTGGCCAACAGGTCTGACAAGCACATCGGTTTGTAATGAAGCAATACCAATTGTCAATAATCTACAACCACAAAACTACTGCATTACCGGCGATTGTAACCTCAATACTTATATCAACTCTTCTAATCCCAACACCATAGAGTACGACAACATCGTTTCTACTTTCCACTCTACAATTTTGAAAGAAGTAGATGGTAAAGTAATAGTTTGGGGACAAGGGATAAAAAATACCGGAATAAATAATGATGCAGGAGATGGAGATGTACCAACGCCTATAGAACTTAATGCTACCAATTACCCTGGGCTTACGGGTAAAATATTGAAATTCACCGGAGGTAGTCGTCAATTATCTGGTGGTACTACAGCAACGCATGGAAACCAACAATTTGCAGTTCTTACAGAAGATGGTCTTTTTGTATGGGGCGTTCCTGGCGAACTAATCTCTACAAGTATTAAAAATACCAATGCATTTGAAAAAGTAACGATCAACGGTCAATCTAGTGGTTTGCCCGCGGGCGTTACACCACAACAAGTAAAAATGCTTTTTGGTTCTTTTAAAACTTTGGCTTTGGTAACATGTACCGGAGAAGCTTATGTGTTGTCCGATACCGGTAGTAAAAACGCTAGTGGTAGTACTTCATCTACCATTTGGCACAGAGTATATAAAGCCACCGCTAATGATGGAGGTACAAAAGGGACTGTATTGGACAATGTAGTTGCGGTTAGGGGAACTTCCCAAGCACTTATTGCTCTTACTGCCAATGGCGAACTTTATACTTGGGGGAAAGGTACTTATACCGGTACTCCAAGTGGTAGTGGTGCAACCGATAGAACCTATGCGACCAAAATGCAAAACCCGGCGACAGGTAAAACTCCAAAAATGATTGGGATGACCGATATATATACCAATGCAAAACTTACTTATTTCGTATTAATGACGGATGGTACTGTATATAGCATGGGGGATAGTAGTTTGAAACAATTGGGTACTGGAAGCACTACTTCTTCTGCCTCTTGGGTTCAAGTGAAAAAATCAGCTACAGCCAATGATTTTATGACCAACATTGCTTGGATCAGCCCACAAGAACATGGTGGAGATACTTGGTCGGCTAATATTTCTGCATTAACCACCGATGGAAAGCTCTATTCTTGGGGCGGAAATTCTGGTCAAATGCTGGGCGGTGCAACGAATAATATTGGCTATAATCCTTGGGAATTGTATATGGCAAGAGGTTTAGCCAACACTGACACTATTTTAGCATTAGAAACAGGAGGACACACCACCATGATCATTAAAAACTGTACTACTAAATTTGGATATTTGGGTCATAGAACACACGGTTCAATGGGAAATGGTCAAACTGGCACTGCATATGAAGCTGATTTTAACTTCGCAGATACTTACGCAGTAAATGTATGCGGTGCGGCTACAGCTCCAAGGTTAAGCGATTTGAAGAAATGTCCAACCGCAACGGTAGATCTTGCCAGCTCTGTACCAGCAAACTTCGCTGCTTCGGGTTATACCATCCAATGGTACATGGCAGATGGTACTACTCCGGTTGCCAATACTTCGGCAGTAGGTACTGGTACTTATATTGCTAAACTAATCCCCGATCCGGCACAACCGCTTTTGTGTACTAATATGACCAGCACGGTGAAAGTTACAGATTATGTATCAACCGATCCGGAATACAGTTTGTGTACGGTGACCAATTGTGACCCTGTTGTCATCAATGCTGCATCTTTTGCTTTTGTGGGTACCTTGGGTGATGATCCCACCAAAACCACTACTTTTGCGATTGGCGACAAACTCATTATGAGAAATGTAGCCACTATTGGGACTAATACTTATGACCTTGTTGCAACCATTACCGGAAACAATTTACCGGCTACTTCATCTATAGGCTTATCTGCATCTAAAGCATTGGTCGTAAGAGACATTAGACCGGTTGACGCCAGATATATGCATTTCAAGTTAGAATTTACAATTGCTGGTACCGTGGCAAACAGTAGCTCTACCGTATATCCGCAAATAATGCCTAAAGTAAAAGTGATTATAAAAGATATTGATGGCAACGGTATAGGTAATCAATTTACAGATTTGATGGGTTATAGCACCGCATCTTCTCCAGTGGTTACCGTGGGTTCTGCCCTAACCAACCAAGGATTTTATAATGCTACAAATCCTGCAGGATTTAACTACTATCGTGCAGCCGCATTTGTCCCTGGCTCTAGTGGCGTTCCTAATGTAGCGGAAACCAATGAAGACTATTGGGTTACCATGGAATATACCAACTTCCTTTCAGAAGAATATCTAATTGGGGTCACCGGAAATGCTACCCTCAACATACTAGAAAGAGCAGCCGCAGTAGGCATCAATATTCCAAAATTTGGGAATGCCAATGATTGCATCTGCTTCAACGATCCCGCTACCGGAGGCAGCAACCACGATACCAAAGTAGGCATCACCCTGCTGAAAAGAGCCGGTGCACAAAATACAGACAACTGGCCTATGGTTAGAAAAGGCGGACACATCGCTTTAGAGTCCAACAGCCAAGGTTTTGTACCAACCAGAATTGCAAAAGCAGATTTAGGGAACATCACCAAGCCTCAAAAAGGAATGATGGTGTACGACACTACCGACAAGTGTTTGAAAATAAACACCGACGGTACAGCTACCGGTTGGAAATGTTTCAACACCCCGGCTTGTCCGTAATAAATTAAGGTTGAGGCTAAGATTAAGGCTAAGATTAAGACTAAGATTAAGATTAAGACATTGTACTTTGTACATTTGACATTGTACATTAGACTAAGATTAGCCTCAACCTATTTAAAATTTAGAATATTAAAAAAAGAAAAACAATGAAAAAAATAATATTAACCTCGATGGTACTAGTTTCGGGAATGGCTTTTTCACAAGTCGTTATCGGTGGAGAAACCGGTACAGCAACCGATAAAACTTCGGTTTTATTGGACTTTGCTCCTAACCAAAACAAAGGAATCATCCTTCCATACAACCGAACTTTGCCAACAGGCACAGGTCTTGAAGGCGGAACCATCACCGTAGATGCTACCGATGCTACTAAAGCAAAAGTGAAAGTCTATGCACCAGGAAATGCGAAAGCAGATGCTAGTGGATGGATAGACCTAAGTTCAGGAAATGAAGCCAATCTAACTGCTCCAGTAGATTATATGACAAAACAACCACTCTCCACCGGTCCAAATGCCGTAATAGAAAATGCTGATGCTAAAGCGATTATTGGTTCCCCTACCACCACCGCAAAAGGTGTTTTGATATTAGAATCTACCACCAAAGCTTTGGTATTGCCACAGGTAGCCACAACGGACGATATCATCAATCCGGCTCCTGGCATGATGGTGTATATCAATAAATCCGGTTTCGAAAGACTAGCCGTTTTCAACGGTGCAAAATGGACCTATTGGGCACCGTAAATGCGATTCTAAACACACACAATGATAGATTACAGTATAGGGGCGTTTTTCCAAATGTCCCAAACTGTAATTTTAAATTTAAGATGAAAATAAAATGAATTTCAAAGAAATACATATTGGCCAAATGATTGAAAAAAGAGTTACAGAAAGCGGGATAGAAATCTCCCGCATCTGTAATTTTATGAAATGTACAGAAAAGGAAATATCAGAAATGTACGAAAGTAAAAGCTTGGATACAGAGCTTCTCCTGAGATGGAGCAAACTTTTGGAGTATGATTTTTTCCGGATTTACACGCAGCATCTTATTTTGTTTGCACCAATATCTGCAGATGAAAAAGCAAAGCACCAAAACCTAAGCACAAGCTTACCGCAATTCCGAAAGAATATCTATACCAAAGAAATTATCGATTTCATATTGGAACAGATCGAAAAAAAAGAAATGACTAAAAACCAAATAATGGAACGCTACAGAATCCCTAAAACCACTTTATACAAATGGATAAGCAAATACAAAAGCTCCGAAAGCTAGTGCATCAGCATCTAAACCAAACAAAAACGGATTTAGAAAGCAGGTATGGAAAGCCCGGCAAAAATTCCGACGCAGAAGTCTGGTTTTATCGTAAATATCGTTGGGGAATTTTCAAGGACGAAATTGCATTTATCTTCGAAGAAGACTGTGTGATAGATATTACACTCACAGAATATATTTTTTGGATAGAATACAGGAATATCTTTTATAATAGAGGAGAAAACCCAGAATATAAAGTGATTAAATTATTATAATCAAATAACGAAAAAAGATGAAATATCCATCACCTGATTACAAGTTAATATTTACAGATATTCTCGACAAAAAATTTCCTCACAAGAAAGAAAAATGCCAAATCCTGCTGAAAAAGAAAAATTTATCTGCCATGGACATTATCGAGCTCAATAATAATATCTTCAATACTCCCGACCGAGAAAACCAAAAATACCGCTCTTACAGCAAATCCGACATTCTTAAGATCTTAGATTATCAAAAAAATCACAAACTCAATAATACCCAATTATCAACATATTTTAAACTGAGTAGAAACTCTGTCACAAAGTGGAAAAAAATGTTTCTGGTATAGAAAATCAATATCAATTTTGTTGTTGGGTATACTTTTCCAATTTACAAAAAAAATTGCATGCACTTTTTAAGGTTAATTTTTTTCGGCAAACGCAATGATATGTCCATCAATATCTGCAAAATAACAAACTTTATCGCCCCAGTTCCGGTCTTCAATTGAGCTGATTAATTTCGCTCCGATTTGGGTTGCGTTGTTAAACTCTTGTTTGATATCTTCAACATACAAATAAAGTTCACATCTCGGTATTCCGGTTCCTTGCTCAGGATGTGGTGTTTTGGAGGAAAGAATTTTGGCGATACCTTTATTGGGCATCAATCCTAATTTGCAGTTTTCAGCCAACTTAAATTCGGTCATCCCGGGAACATTAAGGTCGGGATTTTGCCGGAATAATTTTGTATAAAACTCCATACTCGCTTGCTGATCGTCTACAAAAAGTATGATTTGTACGAAATTGATGTGTTTCATTAGATTTTCAATATTGATTAGTTTGTTGTATATGTTTTTCTTAAATCATTGGCTTGTTTTCAAACAACCGAGTATTCTTTACAGTGTTTATTTTCAATTAATTACCATACCAATCAATACAGCAAATATAAAAAACAAAGGATAATGTATAATCGTGCTTTATTCTATATTTGCATTTTTCCATATAGAAAGCTCTCGAAAAAATACCTTCACTGTGGAGAACCCGTGATATTTATTCAAGTATTATTTCCAAATTTTGGCAAATCATCAATAAGAAGTATTCGGAAAAAGGCTATGATGATTTTAAACCTATTATATAATGCAAATTCTATTGACTGTGGAAACGTAACAGTCTTCTTTATTCATAATACCTGCTCATTCGTGCCCCAATATTATGAGAGCTTTGGACGGTTCCAACATCACGCCATGTTTTGTTTGCTGTAATTTCCATAGTTTTTATTATTTTGAATATTAATAACTGAAATCGGAACTACAAACCAATATTCTTGTATAAATACACAGACACAATCTCCTACTTTTTGTGCATTTTGGTTATAGGAAACAAGTGTTTAATAATTTTTGATTTCATTTCTTACATTGTTTTTTGGTTTAGCTAAATTATAAAATGTAATAGAACTAATCCAAGAATAAATAGTAATTGACCCTATATATTTAGAAACAAAAGAGATTTTGATAAGGAAAAAAGCTTGTTGTACAACAATTTTATAAAAACATGCTGAAATTATCTTTCATCATCTATAAATAAATTGATAACATATCTAATTAAGTGCTTCTGTTTAAATTAAGAATAGTAATTTTTTATTGTACTAAGTTATTTTGTATCAAATAGCATGTTTTGTTAGCTTCAAAATTAAGATTAATAGTATTTACTACTTAATGTAACCAATAATTCTATTGATAGAAACTTAATTGAAATATATTTCAATATCAATAGCTTTATATTCTGTTTTTAGAGATTGAATAGACTATAAAATAAATTTTCAATAAATTGCATCAAAGATTAAGAACAGAAAAAACGACTGTAAATAAAAGCTTTACAGCTGTTTTGTAATTTATTTCAAATACAAACCTTGGATAATTTACTAACAAAAAACCTTTTTTGAGTTTATCCCGCAAGAACACTCGTCTAATTTCGATTGAGGATTGTTCAGATTTGTTGTCCCAAGCATAGGGTGAAGGCTACGAGGAAGAACTGTTTTCTAATTCAATGAAGAAGAAAAAGAAAGGTAGAAAGTTATTATAGATGCCATCATTCTTAATAAATAAATTTTCAAACAAGTTCTAGAGTAAGTTTACCAATCTAAATACCCCTCATTTTTATAGCAAGCATACTGTTTAGAATCTAAAAGTTTACTATTTTAGTGGATTCTTAAGGATAAGAAATCCCAAATCAAATAATGCTTATTTCAATGTCAGAAGAACAGAAGAAAATATTAGAGCAACAGCTCTGGAATATAGCCAATACACTGCGTGGAAAAATGAATGCTGATGAATTCCGAGATTATATTTTGGGATTTATTTTTTATAAGTATTTGGCTGAAAAAATGGAAATTTATGCGAACTCCATTTTGGAAGAAGATAAAATCCAATTCAGAAATATTGATGAAAACACAACCGAAGGCATAGAATACATTGAAGCTATTAAAGAAGAGGCTCTTGAAACATTGGGATATTTTCTAAAACCCTCTGAATTATTCAGTGAAATAGCTAAACGAGGTAATAGTGACACGAACACATTTATCTTAGAAGATTTACAAAAAATACTGACTAATATCCAATTAAGTACAATGGGAACACAAAGTGAAGAAGACTTTGATAACCTGTTTGAAGATATGGATCTAAACAGTACGAAATTGGGTAAATCTGCCGAAGCTAGAAATGCTATTATTGTGAAAGTACTTGTGCATCTTGATGGAATTGATTTCAAACTGGAACATACCGAATTAGATGTTTTAGGTGATGCATATGAATACTTGATTGGTCAGTTTGCCAGTGGAGCTGGAAAAAAAGCAGGTGAATTTTATACCCCTCAGGAAGTATCTAAAATTCTAGCAAAAATTGTTACAACAGGTAAGAATCGTTTAAAATCGGTATATGACCCAACCTGTGGTTCAGGTTCATTATTACTGCGTGTAGCAAGAGAAGTAAAAGATGTCAATAATTTCTATGGACAAGAAATGAATCGGACAACGTACAATCTTGCCCGAATGAATATGATATTGCACGGCGTACATTATCTGAAATTTGATATCAAACAGGAAGACACTTTAGAACATCCTCAACACGAAGGTTTGTTAGCAGAAGCCATTGTAGCAAATCCACCATTTTCAGCCAACTGGAGTGCTAATCCTCTGCATCTTAGTAACGAACGGTTTAGTCAATACGGCAAATTAGCTCCAGCAAGCAAAGCAGATTTTGCCTTTGTTCAACATATGATCCATCATCTTGCTGAAAACGGAACAATGGCTATTGTATTGCCACACGGTGTATTGTTTAGAGGTTCGGCAGAATTACATATTCGAAAATATCTTATTGAACAGAAAAATTATTTAGACGCTGTAATTGGCTTACCTGCCAATATTTTTTATGGCACTGGTATTCCGACTTGTATTTTGGTGTTTAAGAAATGTAAGGAAGATCCTGAACATATCCTATTTATTGATGCCAGTAAAGAATTCGAGAAAGTTAAGAACCAAAATATGTTACGTGAAGAGCATATCAATAAAATTGTGGAAACTTATCGTAATAGAACCGAAATTGAGAAATACAGTCATTTGGCTACTCTACAAGAAGTTGCTGAAAATGATTACAATCTTAATATACCTCGTTATGTGGACACGTTCGAAGCCGAAGAAGAAATAGATATCCAAGCCGTAATGCAGGAAATTAAATCTTTAGAAGCAAAACGAGCAGAATTGGACAAAGAGATCGATGTGTATTTCAAAGAATTGGGACTTGTTTTTTAATTTTTTATAATGAAGCCAACAATCAATATATATTGCGATGAAAGTTGTCATTTACAAAATGACAAAGAGCCTGTTATGGTTATAGGGGCTGTTTATTGTCCGATTGAAAAGAAGGAAGAGATTTTTGAAAGATTGTATAGTTTTAAACTCAAACACAACCTTATTCCTAAAAATAAAAAGAATGATAATGACAATCGAACCTACTATGAGCTAAAATGGAATAAAGTTTCAAAATCAAAAATAGAGTATTATAAAGATGTAATCAATTATTTTTTTGATGATGATGACTTGCAATTTCGGGTGCTTGTAGTTTCTAATAAATCTGCAATAGATTATGAAAGTTTCAATCATACACACGATACATTTTACTATAAAATGTATTTTGGAATGTTGAAAGCTATCTTAAATCCTGAAAATTCTCATCATATCTATATTGACATTAAGGATACCAGAAGTAAAGAAAAAGTTCACAAACTGGAACAGGTTTTGAGGAATGATAAGTACGACTATTCTAAAGAAATTATTAAAAAAGTACAACAGGTAAGATCTCACGAAGTAGAAATTTTGCAATTAACAGATTTATTAGTGGGCGCTACTGCATATGTAAATAGAGGATTATCAAATAGTAAAACTAAAAATGAATTAATCAATCTCATTAAACATCGCTCTAAATATTCCTTAACAAAATCTACTTTACTGAAAGAACGTAAGTTCAATATTTTTATTTGGGAACCTCAAAAACCGTATTTTGTATGAGTTTAGTGTTTCCTGCATTGATACCTTTTGGCGAATATGGTGGAGTTTTTTCCGCCTATTTTGATGCTGTTTATTCGGTTTTCCATAACGATTTTATTAAATCACAGCCTATTTATGAAGGTCTAAAAGTATCCGTGAGAAAATATCCTGAAGTGGACGGAATGCATCGTACATTTTATCACATTACGCACGAAGGAGAAGACGAAGCTAATAGGCAACCTGATTTTAGAAGAATGGAGCGCATACGTTTTCCAAAGTTTGTTATAGAAAACTTTGAACACGAAGAAATTCTCATCTGGAAAAATGTAAGAGGAAAAGATGAGCGCATTGTTTTGTTTAATGAAACCGAAAATTATATTGTGATTTTAACCGACAGAGGAGAATATTATATGTTCATAACAGCTTATTATATTGAAACAGAACACCGAAAAAGGAAGTTGTTAAAAGAATACGAAACGTATATAAAAGCCAAAACCGCTTAGCGGAACTAAACGGCTTCTTATACTCCTTTAACACTTACATCCAATAAAGAAATGGTTACTGAGCTGATGCAAAGGTACAAAATAAAAACAAAAAAGCAAATAGATTAAATCTCTAATGCTGAATAAGAAGATAATACGATGACCAAGATACATAAAGATATTAAAAACGGAACTAAGTTCCCAAATTTGAGATTTGCAGGGTTTTCTGAACTTTGGCAGGCAAAGAGATTAGCTGACATATGTGAGATAAATCCGAAAAATGAAAATCTACCAAGCTCTTTTATCTATATTGATTTAGAAAGTGTTGCAAATGGACGGTTATTGAAAGAAGATTTTATTTCAAAGGACGAAGCTCCAAGCAGAGCTCAAAGAGTGTTATCGAAAAATGATGTCCTTTTTCAAATGGTTAGACCATATCAAAAAAATAACCTATTTTTTGATAAAGAAGGAAAATATGTGGCATCAACAGGATATGCACAGATTAGAACAAAACAAAATTCTCGATTTATTTTTCAATATTTACATAATCAAAAATTTGTTGACAATGTTATTGAAAGATGTACAGGTACGAGTTATCCTGCTATCAATTCAACAGATTTAGGGAATATTAGAATAGATTATCCAAGTCTTGAAGAACAAGAAAAAATCTCATCTTTTCTGTCACTCATTGATGAAAGAATCCAAACCCAAAACAAAATAATTGAGGAGTTGAAGCTATTAAATAATACGCTTAGTAAGAAAATAATATCTGGTCAATTAAAATTTAAAGATAAAAATGGCAATAATTTTACTCAATGGATATCGAAAGATTTATTAAAAGTAAA